>JALQZD010000002.1 GCA_023258495.1 Polaribacter sp. | reverse complement strand
ATTCTGATGATTTTTCTCATTATGACATTCGTTTCCTAAAACCTTTAGACGAGCAAACTTTAATGGATATTTTTAAAAATCATCAACGAATTATCACCATTGAGGATGGTGTCAAAAAAGGTGGGTTCGGTTCTGCGATTTTAGAATTTGCTGCAGAACAAAATATTTCTAAACCGATTACTGTCATTGGCTTACCCGATCAATTTATCGAACATGGCTCGATTAAAGTCTTAAAAAAAGAAGTGGGTCTAGATACCGCAGGTTTAGTGGACACATTAAAAAAAGAAAGGGCATTGCTTTAATACCCTTTCCATTTCTTTATTTGATAATCAATTTTTCACTTTTTCGTCTATTGGAGTTGTCTACGATAGTTAAAATGTAAACTCCTGGTCTTGTATTGATTGAGATTTGATGCTCATTCTGATTTGAAAAATCTAAGGTATTGTCATATACCTCTCTACCAGTCAGATCTACCAATTGAACTTTCGATTTCCCTAAGCTATAATTTCCGAAGATGGTAAAATTACCATTCGAAATGGTTGGGTACACTGTAAACGTTTTTTCATTATCGAGAACTTGTCTAACAGAAGCCGTGGTCGCATTTATCCACTTCACAGCCCAACCCAGCGATGTTCCACTCCCATTAGAAACCAGTTTGAATCGAAATGCGAATGTATCTCCTAAATTTAATCCTTTATCCACCAAATTAATGGATTGCTCTTTGAACAAGTTATCTGTTAAAAACGCAAATGGATCAACAGATTTTGCTAGCCAATCTGCAAATCTTCTTGAATCATATTTATCAACCTCTATCCAGTTCTGAAGATCACTCGAAGCCTCTATCAAAACATAGTCATAAAATTGAGTCAAGTCTGAAGCTGGGTTATTGAAAGATTGAACAATCGCAGCGTCTGCATAATCTAATTGTTTGTTACTCTCAGAAAGTATCAGTGGTTTGCGTAAAACAAAGGAATACGTTTTATTATTTAGGTATGGACTTTCTGATGTATTGATTACGTCATCGCTTAAGACTAGAACATTATCAATCTTAAATGAATTACCGAAAATATAGACATCATTAACTGTAAATTTAGAAATGGATAAGTTTGAACTTGGATCATCAAAATCTACAATTTCAGCAGTAATTTCTCTAGTATCTGTTGAAACTGAAATTACATCATCAAATAATTGCACACCAATTGTGTGTACTCCCTCAGCAAGTTCCTCTGTCTCGAATTCATAAATTGTTCCTGAATCAAAATCCTGAATTATTTGACCTTTTTCCTCGCCATCAACAAATATTTTCGCTCGTGTCACTGAACTTGAAGTAGCATTAAAACTAACAATAGCTCGCTGTGAACCTATTCCTTTTTGTCTTACAGTAACATTTGGAGCCGTCATATATTCAGGTAAAACATAACTATTTAAATCACTTAATGTTGCCGTCCATACTCCTCGTCCATAAGTTGCCATAACTACCTGGTTATTTACAATTCTCATATCATAAATGGCTGCCGAAATAAAATCATTTCGCAAAGACCACGATTGTCCACCATCCGTCGTCTCTACCAATCCAATATCAGTACCAACCCATAAAACATCTTTGTTAAATGGCATTTCTATAATACAATGCACCTTTACATCTGGAAAGCCATTTGGATTTCCCGATTCAAAACCAGAAATATCAGTCCAGGTCGTTCCCATATCTTCTGTCTTTAAAACTTTGGGTCTATTTCCTGAAGAAAATAAGGCATAAGCTCTATTTTCTTCTGTGGGTGAGGTTCCTATACCAGATATAAATAGGTTATGATCGTCATTTGGATTGTCATAAATTCCCGCTTCATTAAAAGACAAACCATTATCTGTTGAATAATGCAATACGAAAGAACCGCTTTCGGTCATTGCTGCTCCTGCCCAGACCACATTCGGATTAGCGACAGATACTTCTACATTTAAGGAACTCCAAGCGGAACTAGCAAATTTTGAAGCAATAGAAGTTTGATTCCAGAAACCAGCGAAATCTGTTGATCGCCAAACTCCGCCTTTATCCACAGAAAAAACTACATCCGGATTATTATCTGCATTCGATACTTTTGAGTAAAATGGTGATGTCGAGCTATCTCCTGAAGTAGCAAAATCAGAGAGTGCTCCAGCATTATCGATAAACCTAACGATTCTATTAAACTGAATTGTAGATATGAAATTCCCAGGTTCATCATAGTGCCACAATACTTCAAATCCGTCACCACCAGAAATACCTTGATAAGATTTCGATGCATCAGAATCATTCCCCTGAGAAATCCAAGATCCATTATCTTGCGCTCCAGCTATATAGTTATCCTCCCCATTTTGCTTTGTTGCCCCATAAAACTGAGTGCTATTTTTAGAAATATTATCACTCGACCAATCCCCTTGAGCAGTTCCAGGGTCTTCCTTAAATGAGGTGCTGTACACTCCTCCATCATTGGCTAACAGAATTCTAAACTCCTGACCCGTTCCCAAAATATAACCCAGTCCATGCTGATCTACATGAACACCTGTATTGATTTGTGAACCATCGTATCCAGAAGCTATAGAAACAAAGGAGTAGTTATTGTTTTCATCGATAGTCACTTTGAATACGGCCACTCCCCCTATGTAAAATACATTGGTATCAAAAGGATGTGCCATAATTATATTATCATACCATCCTTGACCTGATATCAAATTGGATTCACCTGATGGAGCAGAAGAGGTCAAATTCACAAAAGTACCTCCTTTATCTTCCGATTTATAAAAATCCGTATTTACAGCACTACCTCCACTACCAGAATAGACACTTAAAAAAATGAAATTTGAATCTGCCGGAGAAATGGAGAGTTCAAATCTATTATGGCTACTATTAAAGTCATCTCTATCAAATACAGTTGTCCAAGTCTCACCCGCATCAACACTTTTTACGATACCAAAATTCCTAACAGATCCGTATTGAATAGTGAAGTCATTAGGATCTACATCTAAATCTTGTACCCAACTGCTAGAATTATATGTTTTGGTCCATGTGGATCCTCCATCAATAGTTTTATAGA
>JALQZD010000382.1 GCA_023258495.1 Polaribacter sp. | reverse complement strand
TAGGATTTAGCAAATTTTTTTCTTGACAAATTTGCCATCTTTGCAGTCTAAAATGAGAAATATGAAAGTAGCAGTAGTTGGTGCAACAGGAATGGTAGGAAATGTTATGTTACGTGTCTTGGCAGAACGCAATTTGCCAATCACCGAATTGATTCCTGTAGCCTCAGCAAAATCTGAAGGAAAAGAGATTGTTTACAAGGGAAAAATATTCTATGTAACTACCTTAGAAAAGGCAGTTGCCATGAAACCGGATTTAGCATTATTCTCAGCAGGCGGAGGAACTTCTTTAGCATGGGCTCCGAAATTCGAAGAAGTAGGAACCACAGTAATCGATAATTCATCGGCATGGCGAATGGAACCCGATAAAAAATTAATTGTTCCTGAGATCAATGGGGATGTGTTAACCAAAGAAGATAAAATCATTGCCAATCCGAACTGTTCAACCATTCAATTGGTGATGGCATTAGCACCGCTTCACAAGCGATACAAAATGAAACGTGTGGTGGTGTCTACCTATCAATCTGTTTCGGGTACAGGAGTAAAAGCCGTTCAACAATTGGCAAATGAAGAAGCCGGTGTAGAAGGCGAAATGGCGTATCCACATAAAATTGGGCGAAATGCATTACCGCATTGTGATATCTTCCTAGAAAATGGATATACCAAAGAAGAAATGAAATTGGTAAAAGAGCCAAAGAAAATTTTGCGTGATGACTCTTTCTCGTTAACCGCAACTGCAGTTCGTATTCCAACAGACGGCGGACATTCTGAAGCCGTAAATGTCCAGTTTGAAAATGACTTTGATTTAGCTGAAGTTAGACAACTTTTATCCGACACACCAGGAGTTGTTGTTCAAGATGACGTAACAAACAATCTGTATCCAATGCCGTTATATGCAAATGATAAAGATGAAGTGTTTGTCGGTCGAATCCGTAGAGATGAGTCTCAGGAAAATACATTAAATTTGTGGATTGTTTCAGATAACCTAAGAAAAGGTGCCGCCACGAATACAATTCAAATTGCAGAGTACCTGATCCAACATAATCTATTGTAAAAAGAAAGAAAGAAGATGCCAGAATTTTATGATATTTCGATAAAAGAAATTCAACCTGAAACCGCTAATGCGGTTTCTGTTTTCTTTGACATTCCACAAAACCTAAAAGACACCTTTTCATTCACGGCGGGTGAATACCTTACCCTAGAAAAGGAGATTAATGGAGAACAGGTACGCCGTGCCTATTCCATTTGTTCTTCTCCAGATTCTGGGTCACTTTGTGTAGCGATTAAAAAAGTACCTAGTGGATTATTTTCTGTGGATGCTGTGGATAATTTTAAAGCTGGAGATTCCATTAAAGTTGCAGCTCCAGAGGGTCGTTTTTTACTGAGTCCTGAGGCAAATAAGAATTACTTGGCTTTTGCTGCTGGAAGTGGAATTACTCCTATTTTATCAATGATCAAGTCTGTATTGGCATCCGAATCGTCATCGACCTTTACGCTGATTTATGGAAACAAAAGCGTTTCTGATACCATGTTCTATGATGAGTTAGTTTCTTTATCGGAAGAGCATGACAATTTCAATTTGGAATTTGTGTTTTCAAGAGAGCGCAATACTGATGCCAAATTTGGAAGAATTGACAAAGGTTTGACCAACTTGTTTGTGAAAAACAAATACAACGCAATCAGCTTTAATTCAGCATATGTATGTGGACCGGAAGCCATGATTGAAACGGTTTCTGAAACCTTAAAAGACAATGGATTTAGTGAAGATTCGATTCATTTTGAATTATTTTCTGTTTCTGTTTATGAAGACAGCACGGCTCAAATCGAAAATGGAAAGTGTAGTGTGGAAGTGCTATTAGATGATGAGGTCTTCACTTTTGAAATGGATAAATCCGATGACGTTTTAGCTGCTAGCTTGCGAAATGATGTCGATGCGCCTTACTCTTGTCAGGGAGGAGTTTGTAGTTCATGTTTAGCCAAAGTAACTGAAGGTAAAGCGGTTATGGCGAAAAATAGTATCCTTACCAATGCAGAAGTAGAAGAAGGCTATATCCTTACTTGCCAGGCACATCCAACCACCTCAACTTTAAAAGTAGATTTTGATGATGTATAAATTCCTATTTTTGTAGGATAATATGGAATTTTTTCATCTTAAAAATGCATTCTTAATAGGGTTTTTCATGGCTTTCATGATTGGTCCTGTTTTTTTTATGCTGCTTCAAACCAGTATTCTAAAAGGTGCAAAAGCCGCAATTATTTTCGACCTTGGAGTGATTTTAGGCGATATTACTTTTATCCTTATTTCTTATTTCGGAAGTAGATCGCTACTTGAAAAAATTAAAGATGATCCTCGGTTATTCTTTATTGGTGGGCTCGTCATGATTGTTTATGGCCTCATCACCTACATCGACAAGGAAAACAAAAAAGAATCCCTGGAAACCTCAGAAATTATTGATGTTCCGGTAGCCAATAATTACCTAAAATTATTTGTAAAAGGCTTCTTTCTCAACTTTATCAATATCGGTGTTTTGGCATTTTGGCTAGGAACTGTATTGGTTGTTGGTCCAACTTTAAACATGAATGAAAAATCAATTTTCATTTACTTCTCAGTTATTATTCTCGGGTATTTTGTGACCGACTTGGGGAAGATTTTTTTAGCGAAACAATTAA
>JALQZD010000309.1 GCA_023258495.1 Polaribacter sp. | reverse complement strand
AATGGTATAGGCCGCGATATATTCTTTCCCATAGGAAGTGGCATAAGCCGTCGCCAAATACAAGGCTATATTAAGTGCAATTGTTCGAATAAATAAATTACCAACCATACCCAGTAGTCGTTTAATTTCTGGATGAAACGGAAAACGAATTCGAAGTTTAATAAAGGTTTTTTGAAGCAATAATACAATTGAAATTACAGCCATACAAACCTGAGCAATTACACTTGCATAGGCAGCTCCTTTAATATGCATCGCCGGTATATATCCTTCGATTCCGTAAATCAATACAACATCTAAAACGATATTGATAATCGTACCAATAATCGCTATAACCATTGGATAAAATGTGTTTTGCAGCCCTCTAAAAATTCCGAAAATGGCAAATACAAGGAGGGCAAAAGGGAAACCGAAAATTCGAATATTAAAATAATCTACACAGTAGTTTAATACCAAATCTTTAGCGTTATATAACCTAAAAATTTGCTCAGATATTGGATACGTTAAAAGGATAACCAAAAAACTGCCCAATAAAATAATTGCGATTGCCTGAGAAGGTAATTCCTTCACCTGATCAATCTTATTGGCTCCTAAATACTGACTTAAGATGGATGAAATGGCACTTCTTATCTGACCGAACACCCACACCAACATCGATATAAATGCCCCAACTATTCCAACAGCCGCAAGACTCTCTGTCGCATTCACATCCATATTTCCAATAATTGCAGTATCGGTGATGGATAAAATTGGCTCTGCGATACCAGCAATTAAAGCAGGTATTGCTAGCCTATTGATGTTTGTTATCGAAATATCTTGCGCCAAAAAAGAAAATTTTTGCAAAAGTACGAGGATTCTGAAGTTTTAAAAAATCTGATGTTTGTAAAAAAGACTAATTTTGTACCCAAATTGTTCCATGATGAAACACATTCTAGTTCCAATCGGCGATACGGATTCAGCAAAAAACTCTTTGCAATATGCTATAGATTTTGCCGCAAACATTAATGCTAAGGTTTTCGTTTTTAGAGCGTATAGCGGGCTAAACAAAGCGGGTGCTATGATAAATATTAATGCCATTTTGGAACGTGAAACAAATCTATACATCAAAACCATTATTAATAGTGTAGACACGAAAAACGTTGAGGTTGGAATGGTTGCAGCCCGCGGAAACGTCTTGGATAGCGTTGCTGATGTGAATAACGAAATCGGAATTGATCTGATTATTGTTGGAACGAAAAGTAATAGCATTAAAGAGGAATTATACCTTGGCAAAACGGCAGGAAGTTTAGTGAAACAGACTAAAATTCCATTATTAGCGATTCCAGAAAACTATTCTTTCAAACGGATTAAAAAAATGCAATTGGCATTTAAATCTGGAGTTATCAGTCAAATTGAAGCGATTCGACCCATTTCATTTATCAAAGAAGCATTTAATGCAAGTCTTAATTTATTGTTGGTAAAAACACCAAGTTTTACGGATACTGATGCTGTAATTGATCCTGAATTGAGCAAACTTCAAGATTCATTTATCGAATCTGAAAATGGAACCACTTATCAGGGCGTTTTGGAACACTTGAATGCGGTAAGTCCAGATTTACTTTGTGTTTGCACTCGAAAAAGAGGTTTTTTTCAAAAATTATTGGAAAAAAATACCATTCAGAAGTCTGAGTTTTACGTCAATATTCCGTTGTTGGTATTAAAAGGAGCTTAGTATTTCGCTTCTAAATTTTCTACAAAACTCTTTTCGTTTGCCAAATCTTTAACGATGCTTTTTAAAATCTCTTGAAAGGTTTCAAGTCGTTCTTTTGTGATCTCATTGATGTGTTTCTTTCTAGGTTCTGCAAAATTCAAAAGTAGCAAGCCAGCTCTCAAATTTTTAAAAGAAATATTACCGGCAACTAAGGTTTTATCGACGTCGATTTTACCACTGCTGATAGCCAGAATCGCATAGATCAATAACTGAATGGCTTTGTGATGCTTTTCATCTCTAAGCTTCTCTAAGTTTCCGATATTAAGGTTACGCTGTTCGACTTTTCCAGTTTTGTAATCAATGATTCGAACTTCGCCATTTAATTGATCAATACGGTCAATTTGGCCCTTAATATGAACCGTTTCATTCAAATCAGGAATGTACAGATCGGTTCGATAATCCTCTTCTAAACTGATGATTTTTAAAACGTTATTGTCATCAGCAAGTAACTCTTCTTCGGATTTTAAAAAGTTGTGTACATACTTCTTGGCCACCTCATAAATCAATCGGTTTTTCCCAGATTGAATATTCCCTTCCCTGATCTCTATATTAATCCATTTCGAGACCTCATCATCACTCTTTTCAATCATTTGCTGAACATCTGAAACAGATACGAAATTACCAACATAGGGGTCATATAAACTTTTTAAACTGTAATGGATGACATTCCCTAATGTGTTCGCTGCAATCGTCTCCTCAACCTCCTCTGCCTCATAAATTTTAAGAACATATTTTTTATAAAAGGATAGTGGATTGTATAAATACGTAGTGATTGCTGTAGGTGACAGACCCGATTTAAATTGTTGTGTAATTCGCTCCTGAACTTCCGGAATGACCTGAATTTCTTTTGGCAGAATTGCCTGAGAATTCACTTTAGGGGTAACCATCAATTTAGCAAGTTTTGGTTTTAATAACTCCAGCTGTTTCAGTAATCGGCTTGGCTCTCCTTGACCAAAATCATCGGTGATGGAATTGTATAACAAGGTCACTTTTTTCGCACGAGAAATCAGTCGAAAAAAATGATAGGCAAAAATAGCGTCCTTTTCTCCATAAGTTGGCAGGCCAAAAGCCATTTTTACATCAAAGGGAATAAATGAATTGGACTTGGAATCCTTAGGTAAAACACCTTCGTTTACTCCTGTAATAATCAAGTTTTCAAAATCAAGTGCTCGGGTCTCCAAAAGCCCCATAATTTGAAGTCCCGTTAAGGGTTCTCCTTGAAAATATAAACTTTCTTTACCCAAAAAGCGATCAAAGAAATAACCCAGTGTTTTTAGGTTTTCTAAATAGCCATAATTCTTCTCTAGTTCTAATAGCTGATTAAAAATCGTGAATAATCTATAAAGCGATTCTCGCTCAATAGCGTTGGATTGATCTTTCAATAATTCAATGATACTCTTGAATCTTGAAATGAAAACCAAGGGTGTTTCATATGCAGAAAAAATACCTTTAAAAACAGCAACAAAATCATCGTCACTTTTGGTAAAGAACTCAAGAATCGCCTCCAATTTGATAAATGTTCGGTTTTTTAACTCCACATCTTGAACAAACTCATTTATCAAAACTCTGAATCTATCTGAATATTTATCTCTGACAAATGGGTGATTGATAATCTTAAAAATATCCTTGAAATAAGCCCTCGATTTCTGATCAGAATGCAATTGAATCAACAACGAAAAAAAGTTGGTAATCGGCAGATCTTTTAGCTGATACCCCATAGTGATATTTACTCCGTTGATATTTTTCGGTATCGAATTCAGAACGACGGGTAGCACGGATTCATCACCTAATATTAAGGCTGTGTTTTTTGCATCATTTTGAGCGAGTAATTCACTGACATATTTCATCTGAGAAACCTGTTTTGAAGCTCCAATAACCTGTATGTCCTCAAGTTTGCTAAAATTGTTTCCAACAGATTTAAATTCATGGTCTTCGTAATATTCCCAGCTCGATTTATACTTCGAAATAAAACTTGCTACCTGATGATTATCTTCTAAAAATACGGAGTCGATATCCCAATATATGTCAGATGAATTATGAGTTAGAACCCGTTTCATCAATACCTCTTCAGCCTTATTTAAGGCATTAAAACCAATACAGTAGAAATTGATTTTGGAATTAGTTTCAAGGTAATCCTCGAAATTAGAAACAGCCTCGCGATACAGTAATCCTTGATATCCCTGGTTCTTAGATTTTAAATTTTGGTATAGCTGATTGTACAAAGGATTTAATTTCTCTAAAAAATACCGATGGCTTTTGATTAAATCGGTTTCCTGAAAGGTTCCGGTAACCGACCAATTTTGAAGTCGTTCGATATCCCTTACATAATCAAAAATTCGTTTGGTTTCCACCAAATACTGATCAATTTCATTAAAATCATTTAATACGGTCGGTGCCCAATCGATAAAGTTTTGAAAGGGTTCAGGATGTTTTTCAACAGCAGCATACACCTTATAAAACTCAAATAATAAAAGTGATGACTCTACTCGTTGAATTTGGGAAACCTCCGAAATCCATTCTTCAATATTTAGTAATCTTGGCAAAAATCCGATTCGGATTTTCTGCTTTAAAACACTCCGAACAAAAACCTTCGCACGTTGAGATGGTAGAACAATAACAACATTTTCTAATGTGGAGTTGTATCGTAAAATATCATCAATGGATTCTGAAATAAAGGCTTGCATACTAAAAAAAAGTAAATCCTAAATTACAAAAATATTACCTTTATCACATCGAAATTTATTCGCAATGTCAAGTACTTTAAAAGTTGTCGGAATTCAATCAAATTTAGTTTGGGAACATCCAGAAGCCAATCGAAACTATTTCGAAAAAGAAATAACGAAACTTCCTGCAGACGTTGATATTGTGGTTCTTCCCGAAATGTTCACGACCGGATTTTCAATGAATGCAAAACACTTGGCAGAAACTCATGAAGGTGAAACCTATAGATGGTTACTTGCCACATCTAAAAGCGCCAATAAGGCTTTAATTGGAAGCTTAATCTTCACCGAAGATGAAAAGTACTACAACAGACTGATCTTCATAGAGCCCAATGGTACTATTCATCATTACGACAAACGCCACACATTCACGTTAGCGGGAGAACACGAAGTATTTGAATCCGGATTAGAAACGATTATAATCTCTTACAAAGGATGGCGAATTTGCCCATTAATTTGCTATGATTTACGTTTCCCGGTATGGTCTCGAAACACGCATGATTATGATCTCTTAATATACATTGCAAGTTGGCCGGTAATGCGTGTGAAAGCGTGGGATATTTTACTCAAGGCAAGAGCCATTGAAAATATGAGTTATGTGGTGGGTGTAAATCGCATTGGTTCAGACGCAAATAACTATCAATATTCAGGACACTCGACCATTATTGATTTTATGGGAGAAACAGTATCCAAAATAGACGATAATCAAGCGGGAAAAGTAAGTGCGGTTCTGGATCAAATTCAATTACAATCGGTCCGAAACAAATTGGGTTTCTTAAAGGATAGGGATCGATTTAAGATACTATAATCTTACTTTTAATTACTTGTTCTGTTTTTTCTAAAACCTGTTTTAAATCTGTTTCTTTTAAAGAAATTGGTTCGTGAACTTCCACTGTCAAGGGAGAGAACACGCCCAGCGGATATTTTCCATATCTAAAAATCTTCCAGGAATTATTAATGGTTATCGGAACCACATAAGCCTCCGGATTATGACTAAAAATCGTTTTTAAGCCACCGTATGCAAAGGGTTTTGGATTTCCGTCTCGACTTCTAGTTCCTTCAGGGAAAATTGCGGCAGACCACTTATTTTGATTGATGCGTTTCGAAAATCTTTCCAATTCACGAATGGCTTGATTGCGATCCTTTCGATCGATTAAAGCTGCCCCTCCATATTTTAAATTATAGGAAATACTGGGGATTCCTTTTCCCAATTCTTTTTTGGACACAAACTTGGGTACATGTTTTCTTAGATACCAAATGATTGGCGGAATATCGAACATACTTTGGTGATTGGAAACGAACACGATTGTTGTATTTATGGGAATGTTTTGTTCGTTTTTAAACCGAACGACAATCCCAAGCAGCAAAAGCGCTTTCACCAAAAACCAATTGAGTAGGTCAACAACATTCTGATGCCCTTTAGATCCGAAGATATTGTAACCAATCCACTGTAATGGATGAAAAATTAAAAGTAAAGCGTAAAAAGCCAGTCCAAAAACCGGAGTAAGTATATGGCTAAGTATTTTCATTAATTAGTGAACCAATTTGCCCATGGAATTCTTAGCAGAACTAAGAATAAGGCAATCGCATAAAATGTGAAAATAGTTTTGAATTTTGCAGTATCAGTATCTTTCTTTTTGTGTTTTGACCATCCTATTGTGATTAAAACAATCGCAATCATCATGGTTAATGGATGCTCCAGGGCTAATAGGCGTCCAGCACTATCACCCATCATGCTCCCAATATTGTTGTGCCATCCCTGAGCGAAATAAACAATGAACCCAATTAACAATTGGATATGACTAAAAATCAAGGTAAATAAAGACAAACGCAAATCTTTACTTTCAAAAGATTTTTTGTTTACCATTCCCATCAAAGAATTTAAAACTGCTGCTACTAAAACTAGGACAACTAAGTATGCCCAATACGAATGAACTTGAACCATGATTATTAATTTTTAAAACAAAGGTATTTAAATTTCATCTATAAAAAAACCACCTCTATTGGAGGTGGTTTTATATGGTCGTCTAAATTGGATTAGAAGTTATAAGAAACTGAGAAGTTCCAAGTAGTTCCAAAACCAAACCAAACGTTGTTCGTTACATCAATACCATTCCAAAGAACCGAGCTGCTATCAGCATGGAAACTTGTACTAGCTTCAGCAATGTATACTTCATCAAAGATGTTGTTTACGTTTAATCTGAAGTTTAAACTATTATCGTTAGCAAATGTCCAACGGTAGTTAGCACCTAAATCAGTTAATGAATAGTTAGGTAATTTTAAAGCTCCTCTGTTGTTTGGATTATCAAACTCTGTATCTAGTACACTGTAGTCAGCATATAAATCTCCAGCATATCTCCAGTTGGCATCTACACTAAAGTTCTTAAATGGAGAGTAACGTAAGTTTAAGTTTGCTGTCGTTTGAGCAGCATCTCCTACTTTTACATTACCAATGTAAAGATTCTTTGTATCAACTTGAGATGGATTAGATACATTAGTAACAGTACCTGGTGCATCTTCTGCATATCTCCAGTTGTTGATAGAAGCCATCGCTGTTAATCTTAAATTATCTGTAATGTCAAAGAAACCTTCGATCTCGATACCTTCGTGTCTTTGGGATACATTTTCCCATAATGCAACACCATCCTGTCCTGCTCCAAAGTAATCGTTGATTCCACGTGTCTCAACTCTGTCAGACCATAAAGTGCTGTATAAGTTCACATTAATTCTCACACCGTCTTTCTTGAAACCGTACCCTAACTCAATAGAACTAACCGTTTCATTTTGTGCGTTAGGATTGATTCCATTTTGGAAATTTGGGAATATCCCGTCAAACAATGGCTGTCTTTTGATGAAACCTGCATTGAAGAAAACGTTACTTACATCATTGAAGTTGTAGTTCGCACCACCCTTAATGTATCCACCAGTCATGTGTTTCACATCACTTTCTACATTTGTTGGAGAATCGAAGTAATCAACTCTCTGGTAGCTTTGGTTAGAAATACCAGCCTGTAATACAGCTGTTAACTTATCATCACTGTCGTACTCAACCATTGCATTGAAGCCTTGCCAGTTCACTAGACCAACATTGTAATAATCCATTTTGTCGGACTTTAAACCTGTGTTTTTAAACGGAGCAGCTTCTGTAGTTTCAGTCAAGATTATACCTGTATCTAGGTTTCTGTTACCAGTACTGTAATAACCATCTAGACCCATTAAGTCATTTAATACTCTGTAGTGGTACCCAGTATAAGATCTTAAATCAACACCTACACTATACGTGAAATTATCCGTCTCATATTTTAAGTTAGAAATCGCTCCATACCAGTCGTGAGAGTTCATAGAAGCTCTTCGAATAAGAACCGCTCGGTTCACACCATCGCTTCTAAATCCGTTAGAACCAATAAGCAATCCAGAATACGCTCCTCTACCAGTACCTCCTGTGTACCCAGAGGTAGATGCAATATTCTCAGCCACAACAGCATCGTAATCGATATAATCTTGTGGAGCAACTCTTGTTCCTCTACCAGCTGCTACGTGAGATGTTAAATCTCTTCTAAATGGATAGTTGTCAGTAACTGCGTTACGGAAACTGTTTCCACGAGGACCTGTTCCACCTCCACGACCCCAAGAGCCATAGAATGAAGATGATAAGCTTAGGTTTTCTTTAATGTTCCAGTCCCAGTTTAAGGTACCAATTGGCTTGTTATAGAAGTTTCTTCTGATGTTGTACTCCTCTCCATTTAACATACCCCAGTCTGCGTTAAATCTTCTGTTGATTTCTTCAGAACCACCGAAGTTTTGGAAATCTCTAATAGATAATCTAGTAGACCTTTGGTGGTGCCACTGACCGGCTCCTGTAAATGTAAAGTTGAAGGCGTGCTCATCAGACGGCTTGTACCCTAAAGAAACAAAATACGTAGTACCTCTACCCATTGTTCCGTCAACATAACCATCACCTTGCCAAGACCCTAATAAAATACTAGCTGCCCATCCATTATCATTTACACCACTGTTGTAAGAGATAACATTTTTGTAGTAACCGTCATTACCAACCATAGATAAAAGCTTACCGCCTTCTTCTTTTTCTGTTGACTTTGTTACGATAGTTACAGTACCTCCAACAGAAGGTACAGCTAATTTAGAAGCTCCTAAACCTCTCTGAATCTGGATACCAGATGCAACATCTGATAAACCTTGCCAGTTCGACCAGTATACCCAACCATTTTCCATGTCGTTTACCGGCTGACCGTTTATGATAAAAGAAGTGTTTCTCTGGTTAAATCCTCTAACGTTGATTCTTGAATCTCCATAACCACCACCCTGTCTTGTAGCATATACAGAAGGAGTTGCGTTTAATACTTCAGGAAACTCTAAGTTTCCTAATTTAGACTGAATTTCAGCCGCTCTAATTGTAGAGGCAGCAACCGGAGTTTTTCTGTCTTGCGCTAAGTCAATTACCCCTTTACCTACGACTACAATTTCGTCTAAAAGATTACCTCCAACAGCCATTGCTACAGTTCCAACATTCGCTTTTGAAGATGAGAAAGCTACTTCTTGTGTAGTATAACCTAAATAAGAAATAACCAATACACCAGATTCAGATGCTGCGTTTAAAGTAAACTTACCATCGAAATCTGTTTCAGTTCCATTTGTTGTACCTTTTTCAAGTACGCTTGCTCCAGGTAACGGTTGATTGTTTTCATCAACAACTGTACCTGTTACTTTTGTTTGAGCTAGTATTGTAGCTGTTACGAAAAATAACGCCACAAATAACAAGTTCTTCACGTTTTTCATTTTTTAAAAATTTGATTTAAGTGCTTTGCAAAATTCACTCATTTACCCTTTTGTAATGTTAAGTAAATGTTAAGTTTTAACAAATAATTAGAACATTAAAATTAGCATTTTTTTATCCAAATCCCTGATTAATAAAGGCTTATTTATCAACATGGTTATTAAGACAAAATAAAATAAATGTGAATAAGATGATGTAGGCTATTAGCTACCTTCTTTTAGCAACTTTTTAGCCATTTCCTTTCCTAATTCTACACCAAATTGATCGTAGCTGTAAATATTCCATAAAATACCCTGAGTAAAGATTTTGTGCTCATAAATAGCAATTAACTTTCCAAGAGATTCTGGCGTTAGTTTGTCAAATAAGATGGCATTACTAGGCCGGTTACCCTTGAAAACCTTGTACGGAAGTAATTTCTGAATTTGATCCTCGTTGCCAGATGTTTTTAATTCTAAATGAACTTCCTGTTTGGTTTTTCCAAAAGCCAGGGCATTCATTTGACCGAAGTAATTCGCCATTAATTTTTTGTGATGATCTTCCAAACCGTGCAATGACTCTTTAAACCCGATGAA
>JALQZD010000227.1 GCA_023258495.1 Polaribacter sp. | reverse complement strand
ACTCTTGGTCTTTAGCAGAGACCAAAGACATATAGTCAAGTTTTTCGAAAAACTCATACAAAAGCAGAAGTAACGGACGACTGCTAATTCTGTATCGAAACTTCCCGCTTTCAGGAACTTTTGTCACGTTGTCTAATTTGCCAAGTTCGGTCGCTAATTGCTTATCAAAATCTAACCTCAATTGCTGAGCTTCTTCATATTCTTTTTTTGCTTCCGTAGTGCCTTTCGTTTGGGCGTCTTTCTTAAGTTTCTTAAGCTCAGCAACTGAGCATGGTGTCTTTCCAAATTTGTCTAAAATTACCTTCGTTACAATTGTCGCCGCTACTTTGGGCTTAAGAATTGCCATAAAACATTCTGCAAGGGACTTTAACCGTTCTTCGTCTGAATGAATTACACAGAAACACTTGATATGAATAGTCATACAGCAATACGCGTATCCATTACGGGATTTGTTTGGAGCGACAAACTTTTTTGGATCTTCAGTTATTGAATCCTTGATGAGATTTTGGCTAGCGAGATTGATTACGTCCGGACGCATATAAAGGAGGTACTGATCGGAATGGAAATGCATAAGATCATTCTTAAAAAACTCCATAATAAAGGCGTGAATCATCTTCTTGCCATTCAGCAAACGTTTTGCTTGGACTTCTTTGTTGGGATCAGGTGAATTAGAAGGATTTTGACGTTGCATAACTAAAAAATATTTTTTCAATTTTGTTTCTAAAGAAAACTGCTTAAGTAAAAATTAAATCCCTGACATTCTCCAGTGTAGACGTCAGAGATTAGTAATCAATCTGTTCTATTATTCAAATTAAAATTCTGTCATTCTAAATTAATTCTTCAAAGCGTTATGAACCATAATATAAGATTCACCTTTTAAAAGTGGAAGTAATGCAGTAAGAATACTTTGAACAGCAGATTGATATTCTAATTGAGTCATAAAAATAGGTTCATTAGTTCGACGTTTGACTTTAATTTGACGAATGGGCGTTTCTAAAATTTGACTAACTTGTTCAACGAGATGGCGATCAGTACTTTTTATAACAATTCTTGGGATTCGGCGAACAGGTCCATTTTTCAGTGTTGATGTTTTCACAAAAACAAGAAAGTTTCGATCTTGGAAAATCATAGCTAATGTTTCAAGTTCTTGTGCCTGGAGAATACGTCCTGTTTTTGTTGTCGGTACGTTTGGAATTTGATGACGATAAGTCACCTCTTTTATTTCTCGCATAAGTTTAGGATCTTCCACTACTTTTTGACGACTATCAAATGCAGTTAAAGCTAGATCAACGGCCGCGGTATGTCGCGCACTCATTGAAAGATAAGGTTTTATAAGTTTTAAGCTTTTCTGAACATCGTTGAGGGCATGTACACGGACACGAAATACAAGCTTGTTTTTTTTTGTACGTCGTTGTAATTGAACATAGTGTTGGCCAAGTAATTGAGCAACATAAGCAATAATATCTTGATCTGTACTTTCAAAGCTTAAATAAGGTGTTGGAAGGAGGAGACGTTTATCAAATCCAATGGATCCTTCTGCGGCAAAATAGCCTGCTAAATAAGCACGTTCTTCTTCTGTAAGTTCTTTAGATTGAATAGAAGTTCCAGGAGGCTTAGGCGGTTGTGGAATGATGGATTGGAGATTATTTAGATCTTCATAAAGAAGATGAGAGAATTTGTTAAAATAAGCCCGAATTTGAGCTTGTCGACGAGTGCCTAACCATGGATAGAGCCATTGATAAAATTCCGCAACCTGTCTTTTTTTAGCCATGTTTACTTCATACAGAGGTTTTTTATTCATCCCAGTTGGAGTTGTTTGACTAATTCGGCGATGAAGAAGGTCAGCTACGTATTGAACAAGATCCTGATCAATAAGTCGTAATTTAAATTGATATCCAAGATATCCATCGCCTTCAATCAAGCCAGCTAAAAAAGCTCGAACTGTTGGAGAGTCATACATAAAAAATAAACAAAAATTACAAAAGTGGTTTTCTTCTTTTTTATTTTATCATAATTCAAAATGTCGCAAAAGAATTTTGAGATTTTTTTACGAATAATTTATTTATTTATTTAGTTTATTGTGACTAGAGAAGCCAAAAAGATGCACAGTGAGGCCACAGTGTTGCACTGAATATGCCTCAAGCTGTGAACAAAATCGTGTTTTTCAACAAGAAAAATTCTTGTCGAGTAAGACGTGTGTTGAACCAAATTAAAGATTTAATTGGTCTCCACGACGGTACTGAAGGTATGCAGTTGTGAATAAA
>JALQZD010000267.1 GCA_023258495.1 Polaribacter sp. | reverse complement strand
AAATGAATTTAGTATCCTAGGATTCAAATACACCTACTATTTAAACTAGTTATTACTTCTGTCTGAAATAAATGGTAATCGGTACTCCGGTAAAATTAAATCGATCACGCAATTTATTTTCCACAAATCGTTTATATGGATCTTTTACGTACTGTGGAAGATTACAGAAAAATACAAACTGCGGAGTTGCAGTAGGTAACTGCATGCAATATTTGATTTTGATATACTTTCCTTTGATAGCAGGTGGCGGATAACTTTTCACTATTTCCAACATGGCCTCATTCAATGCGCTCGTCTTGATGCGGTTTTTACGATTTTCAAAAACTTCAACTGCCGTCTCAATCGCTTTGTAAATTCTTTGTTTGGTTAACGCAGAAATAAAAAGAACAGGAATATCAGTAAAGGGTTCAACCTTTTTAAGAATATCCTGTTTGAACTTTTTCATGGTGTTTGTTTCTTTTTCGATCAAATCCCATTTGTTAATTAAAATCACCACACCCTTTCGGTTTTTCTCTGCGAGCCAGAATATTTTCTCATCCTGTCCTTCAAATCCTCGGGTAGCATCAACCATTAGAAGAATTACATCCGAATATTCTATAGATCGAATGGCGCGCATTACAGAGTAGAACTCCAGATCTTCTTTAACTTTTGATTTTTTGCGGATTCCCGCAGTATCAACCAAATTGAAATCAAAACCAAATCGATTGTATTGAGTATCAATAGAGTCTCTTGTCGTCCCAGCAATATTGGTAACGATATTTCTATCCTCACCAATTAATGCATTAATAAAGGACGATTTTCCCGCGTTTGGTCTTCCAACGACGGCGAATCTTGGTAATTCATCTTGGGCATTTTCAGGATCGTGTTCTTCGGTGTCGTTCACTTTCTCTGAAATGGCATCCAGTAATTCTCCTGTGCCGCTTCCGTTGATGGAGGATATCGTATGGTATTGTCCTAAACCTAGATTGTAAAATTCCACAGCATCATTGGCACGCATGGCATTGTCCACTTTATTTACAGCGAGGAAAATGGGCTTTTTAATCTTTCGAAGTAATTTGGCAACTTCGGTATCCATAGGCGTAATACCGTCTTCCACATCAACCACAAATACAATAATATCTGCCTCTTCGATGGCTAGATCTACCTGCTTACGGATTTCTTCTTCGAAAATATCATCAGATCCAATCGCATAACCACCCGTATCTATGACAGAAAATTCTTTTCCGTTCCAGTCCGATTTTCCATAATGACGATCACGAGTCACACCGCTTACAGAGTCAACAATCGCTTCGCGACGCTGTACTAAACGATTGAAAAATGTTGATTTACCAACATTTGGTCTTCCTACTATGGCTACGATTGAATTCATAAATTGCGCTACTATTTTGCAAATGTACGATATACGATTACAATAATTGTCGTAATCTGGAAAAGTAAAATCAAATGGAACAACTGCATGATTTTATGCTTGCCGTCATCGAAACTTAGTCTTTGTACCCGAATCTTTTTAACTGATTTTTGTTGCTTCTCCAGTTTTTATTGACTTTTACAAAGAGTTCCAGATACACTTTTTTGTCGAAGAAAATTTCCAGGTCTTTTCTGGCTTCAGCCCCAACACGTTTGATAGCTTTACCTTTATGACCGATAATGATCCCTTTTTGTGTATCCCTTTCGACCATGATCACAGAGCGAATTCGAACGATATTTTCC
>JALQZD010000221.1 GCA_023258495.1 Polaribacter sp. | reverse complement strand
CTAGGGCTTCAACGGTGGACGTGGCTCCGCAGCCATTGAAGGCGTCGAACGCCGCCGGCGCTTGGGCCCTTCCACATCGATCATCAGCTGCTCCAGCCGCAACCGCACCTCATCGCGCTTTCGCACCGCCATCGGTACTTCGCTTCCATCTTTGAGCGTCAAGGTATTCGATCGGTAGTTGCAACTGAGCACGTTGTTCAGCCGAACCAATTGGGAATTGTGGACCCGAAAGAACGCCGGGTCATCGAGCAGTTCCTCCACCCGCTTGAGGTTTTTCGAAATCGTGATGCGCCGGCCCTCCTCCAAGTGGAAGGTCGAATAGCTTCCGCTCGCCTCGACGTTCAGGATTTCTCCAAGTTTCACAAAGTACCGGTGCCCAGACGTTTGCAACTCGATCTTTCGATTGGGGTCGTTTTGGGGTTCCGTCGCCACCACATTGCCCACGTGGAAGTGGTTCGCGATGCGCCGCGCGCAGGCCTTGAGTTCCAGCGCATCCACGGGTTTGAGCAGGTAATCGAACGCCTGTTTGCGGATGGCCTCCACTGCGTATTCGTGGTACGTGGTGCAAAAGACCACATAAAAATCCCGTTCGGGAAAGCGATCGAGCAGTTCCAACCCCGTTTCATCCGGCATTCGGATGTCGAGGAAGACCACGTCGGGCACCAACCGTTTGATTTCTCGGTACGCCTCTCCGGCCGAGGAGGCCGCATAGACCACCCGCATTCCCGGGCAGTGCCTTTCGATTTGATGCTGGATGGCAAGCCGAGCAGGCTTCTCGTCGTCCACCACCACCACACGCAAGGGTTCATCCGCTGATTTCATCGCTTTGGGGTTCACTTGTTTCAAGGCAAATAAAAATTTACGAAATTTATAATGCTAAATGAAATTATTCTTGCTTCAAAAAGTGAAGTTAGGAAGCAAATTTTAAATAAACACGGAATTAACTGTCAGGTTGAACCATCAAATGTAGATGAAGAACCAGTAAAACAAAGTTTAATTAGAGAGGGCGCCACACCTGAAACAATCTCTAAGAATTTAGCAGAATTAAAGGCAATTAAAGTTAGTCTTAAAAAAAAAGACAAAATAGTTCTTGGTGCCGATAGTGTAATTGATTTAGAGGGCAAAATTATTTCAAAGCCAGAAAATAGAGAAGAAGCTTTAGAAATATTAAAAAAACTCAATGGCAAGCATCATTTTTTAATCAGTTCTGTGTGTTTATCAAAAAATGGTAAAATGATCTGGCATTATTCAGATAAAGCAAAACTGACCATGAAAAACTTTGAAATTGCAGAACTAAAGAATTATTTGAAAAAAATAACAGACAAAGCTTTATATGCTTATAATGTTTATCAAATTGAAGGGGCTGGCAAAGATTTGTTTTTAAAAATAGAGGGAAATGAAAACACTATAATGGGCTTACCCATTGAAAAAATTAAAGAATATTTAAGAAATTTATAGAATGAAAAAACACCTAATTATAGGAAATCCAATATCACACTCGTTGTCTCCAAAATTACATAATTATTGGTTTAAGCAAAATAATATAGATGCAATTTATGAAAAAGCTCAACCAGAAGAAGAGGAAATTGGAAAAATTTTACAACAAGTAAAATCGAATAATATATGGGGAATGAATGTGACAGTTCCATTCAAAAAAAAAGTAATACCATTTATTGAAAAGCTTTCAGAAACTGCAAAAGAAACTACTTCAGTTAATACAATTTTTAAAAAAGAAAATATGATTTGCGGTGATAACACTGATGTTCAAGGATTTGAATTATCTTTGAAATGTGAAAATTGTGAACTCACAGATAAAAATGCTTTTATATTGGGCGCGGGTGGAGTTGTGCCCTCAATAATCAAAG
>JALQZD010000131.1 GCA_023258495.1 Polaribacter sp. | reverse complement strand
CTAGGTTTCCACTGGGAATTATGGGCAACGGCTTCTGGTTCATCAAATATGAATGCGTTAAAAGCAGCAACCATTTTGGGAGCAAAAGCCATTGGACTAGATACTGATTTAGGATCCCTTGAAGTGGGTAAACTAGCAGATTTTATCATTTTAGATAAAAATCCACTGGACAACATCAAAAATTCAAATACGGTAACGCATGTAATGAAAAACGGTAGACTTTACGATGGAAACACTTTAGATGAGGTGTATCCAAGAAAGAAAAAAGCTCCTAAATTCTGGTGGCATCAAAAGAAGCCAGCTAATTTACCAGGAGTGAAAAAATAAAGACTCAAACAAAAAAAGCCACCAATTAGGTGGCTTTTCTACTTCTATTACCGATATCTATTCTGACTTTTCATCAGAAAAAACTTCATTTAACATACGTTGCAAACTTGCCCATGATTTTTGATCAGCTTCTGCATTATACTCCAACGGCAAATTAAATTTCTTACCATTCGCGTCCGCAGCTTTTGACGTAAAACTGTGTTTCACATTTGGGTAATTGAAATACTCATAATTGGCACCAATAGAATCCATAGCACTTTTAAAGGCAACAACAGACTCTGGACTGATGAACGGATCTGCTTCACCATTACAAACTAAAACTCGAGCTTTTAGATCAGAATTTGGTGCAACTGGTAATTGAACACCACTGTGGAATGCAGCAACTGCATCAAGGTCTGCTCCAGAATTTGCCATAGTTAAAGCAACGCTTCCTCCGAAGCAATATCCTATTGCAGCGATTTTTGTTCCGTCCACAGATTCATGTTTTTTTAATACATCCAAAGCAGCATTAAATCTGTTTTTTGCTTCCGGAAGGTTTGAAAATACGTTCATTGCGAATTTACCTGCATCGTCTGGATGATTGGCCTGCTTGCCATCACCATACATATCTACGGCTATGGCAGTGTAACCTAAACTCGCTAACATATCTGCTCGCTCACGAACATAGTCATTATGTCCCCACCACTCGTGAACAATTAAAATTCCAGGTCTTTTATCTTTTTTACTTTCATCAAAGGAAATATATCCTTTTAAATTGGTTGAATCCGTAGCGTAGGTAACTTCAGATCCATTTACTTTCACAGGTAATTCAACAGATTGAGGCTTGCAGGAAGTTAAGACTCCTGCGAGTAGAATTGTAATAATGGTTACTGTTCTCATTGGATAAATATTTAGGTATACTTTTAAATTTTTACTTATTCGGTATAAAATATTTTAGATGTAATACTAAAGCATTGCTTTTTTCATCCCAGCTTTGATATTGACGACCATATAGTTAAAAAATGATTTTGTCTGTTCACGCTCTACTTCAACTTCTATCTGTTTATAGGGTAATTCTTTGTTTTTTGACTTTTTTGAAACAAACAAGTTGATAATGGATGATAACAATTTCCGTTTTTTCTTCGTTTTTTTATCAATAAGATGTACCTGTAAATTATTGTAATTCACATTTAACAGGGTATTAGAGCGAATGCGATTGCCTTTAACTTCGAAATTAAATGCATTAATCGTACCAGATAGATCAGTATTCATCGTAGGTTCGGTAAATGCATTTAAATCCCGCATATGCATTAATCCTAGTTCCCCATAAAATTCGAATTTATCCTTTGTATGGTGCGGATTAAAATTCCACCTAAAAAGTACAGGCGATGTCTTCATGAAAAGCGCCTCAGCCATTAGCGTTGTATTTTTTGTATATACATTACCCAAACGATGAATAGCAATATCCATGTCTTTAAAAACGATACTTCCCCCATTATTTTCTGGCTTCGTTTTTTCGGTATAGATTATTGTTGCATGATTCACTTCTGCTGTATCTATAGCGATTTGTAGCGCAGATTTTCTTAACAATTGACTATACATTGGTTTTATTGACAATTCATCTTCAATAAGTTTATCCCTGAAAATTTCAATTTTGGGTTGATAAAAGCCAAATCGCCGAGCACCGAATTGAATATTATCATCTTCCAAATTTTGCAACGATGTTTCGATCATCAGTAAAGAATCTATCCATATGGTGTAATGATCACGTTCCTTTTTCAATATTTTACTGAAGCTCTTCCTAGAATACTTGTTCTTAAACTGAATCTTCTTTACTACTGTTTTTTTATGGTTCCCTTCCATTTTGGAAATCTTCAAATGTTCAAATTGACCCACCTTAAAAAATATTGAATCTGACTGAATCACATAGTCTTTGCAGGTAAAGGGTATGGAATGCAATAAAGTTTGATTATTGACTTTTATGCCTGAAACATCTAATGAAAAATTATCAACCGAGGCCCATAAAGAATCTGATCGGTGTGTATCATATACCTTAATACTTGCATTGTTAATTTTTAAATGCTGCAATTGTAATTGGATATTCATCGTATTTGAATCGATGGTATCTTTTGTTTCTTTTTTACGTAGTGTTTTCTTTTTATGAAGATATCCATTGGGAGCATTCAGATCGATTTCTTGTACATCGATATGTCCTGCAAACAATAAATCCAAATAGCTTACATTGTAAATACTGATACTTTCAAAATCTACTTTACCATCAAAATTAGCACCCAGGTTATCCAAAAGGGTAACTGATGGTTCTTTCATGCTTATAGAGCCATCTATGAAATTAATATCTAAGGCTTTATAGGTATAGAAAACACCTTTAACTTGATGAGATTTTAGCCAGACAGATAGTTGGTACTTTAGTGTAATATTCAATGCGAAAAACACGATACCTATTCCAATCAAAAGTTTTATGATTTTAATAGTATGATTTGAAATAGACATATACTCGGTTATAAAATAATGGTTTGCTTTCCCAAACCATTACATGACAGGTTATTTTATTGATTTTTGAAGTTCATCAAATTGCTTCTTTAATTCTTGAAATCTTTTCGCTGCCTCATCACCTGGCTTTTGATCTGCAGTGCTTATCATATTCAACAAATAAGACACTTGCGAAGTAAACATTTGCTGTGGATAAGCCCCTCGGGCATTCTTCATTTTTCTAAGTACCTCTTTAGCTTTTGCAGACGAGTCCTTTTCTAAATTTGCCTGTAATCTTCGAGTTTTTGATAAAAGGCCGATTACTTTTTGCTGCATGGCAATCTGATCTTCAATATCCGTTTGTGAAATTCCATCTTTTTCAACTTTTGGATCTATTTTAATTTCGAAATTTTGCGCTACCGATTTCCCATTTACAATCAGTCGAGCCGTGTAAGTTCCTGGAGCTACTAATGGTCCTCGTTTGTATCGAATTCGTTCGTTAGGTGACCAGGCTCCTTTTTGTCTCATATCCCATCGGAATCGATTTATTCCTGCTTTGGTTTCCAATCTTGAATCCACATACCGAAATACCTGACTCAAATTCATGTCCTCCACTTCGGTGACCTTCGGAATTAATTTTTTATCGCTTACAATGCTTGCAACCACATTATTGTTGTTGCCTACAATCTCTAATTGAATTTCTGATGTATTGGATGCAGGTAAATAATAATCTAAAATCACACTGGTTCTTGGATATGAGGCAGTGCCCGTATTTCCCCGAATTTTCGGATATCGATAACGAATAGTATTGTCTGGTTTAAATAAAACTACATCATTCTTCAGCTGATTGATTTGAACATCTCTTAATGCAGTAATATTATCTAAAATCCAAAATGCACGTCCCATCGTACTTAGAATTAAATCGCCTCTGAATATCTTAATATCCGTAATTGGTGTTACGGGTAAATTCTGCTGGAAGGATTTCCACGACTTACCATCATCAAAAGAAATGAACATTCCGAATTCTGTTCCGGCGTATAACAATCCCTCGCGAACTGGATCTTCACGCAATACTCTTGTTGTATAATCTGAAGGAATTCCATTTGATGGTGTTGTAATTAATTCCCAAGACTTACCATAATTGGATGTTTTATAAATGTATGGCTGATCATCTCCTAATAAATGTCTATCGACAGCAATATATGCCTTTGCTGGATCAA
>JALQZD010000130.1 GCA_023258495.1 Polaribacter sp. | reverse complement strand
GTAATATTATCGAATTTTTTAGCGTTTTCATCTTTTTCTGGATCTGCAGTATACACACCATCAACGCGAGTACCCTTTAAAATAGCATCTGCATTAATTTCAACGGCACGAAGAACAGCAGCGGTATCGGTAGTGAAATATGGGTTTCCTGTTCCGCCTCCAAAAATCACAACTCTTCCTTTTTCCAAATGACGAATGGCTCTTCTTTTGATATACGGCTCGGCAATTTCTTTAATTTCGATAGCAGTTTGCAACCGGGTATGAAGACCTGCATCTTCCAATGCGCTTTGCAGTGCCAGGCCGTTTATGCATGTGGCTAACATACCCATGTGATCACCCTGAACACGATCCATTCCATTGCTCGCACCAGCAATTCCTCTAAAGATGTTTCCGCCACCAATAACTATAGCAACTTCAATACCTTTTTCAACAACTTCTTTTATTTCCTCTGCATATTCTGAAAGTCTTTTGGGATCGATTCCGTAGTTGCGTTCCCCCATTAGTGCTTCACCGCTCAATTTTAAAAGGATTCGTTTGTATTGCATCAGTGCGTGTTGTTTTTTCGTTCATTGCAAAACTACATATTTTTTATAAAGTTTCGGAGGGTGTATATCACTAAAATTAGTTCGTTACCAGCCTTTAAATCAAATGTTTTTTTAATTCTTGTTTTACAGCATTTTAGCCTTTGCAGATGAATTAAAAATGATTAATTTTGCAGCCAATTTCAAAGAATCTAAAATGAATATTACAAAAGAAAATGTGGATGCTTTAAATGCTGTAGTAAAAGTTGATATTGCAGCAGAAGATTACCAAGATAAAGTAACAGAGGTATTAAACGATTACCGTAAGAAAGCAAATATCCCAGGATTTAGAAAAGGACACGTGCCTTTAGGGATGGTAAAAAAGCAATATGGAAAATCTGTAATGATTGATGAGGTAAACAAATTGTTACAAGAATCTTTAAACAAATTCTTAGTTGAAGAGAAATTAGATATTCTTGGAAATCCATTACCTGTTGTAAAAGACGATTTCAATTGGGATGCAGATTCCTTTTCTTTTGAATTTGAATTAGGTCTAGCACCAGAATTCGAAATCAATTTGAAACCAAAAAAGAAAATCACTCAATATAAAGTTATTTCTACCGATAAATTAATCGAAGAGGAGGTAACAAACTTGAGGTCCAGATATGGAAAAATGAAAACTCTTGAGGCTGTTGAAGAAGGAGCAAATATCACGGCCACTTTTATCAATGAAGAAAAGGAAATCAATAAGAAATCTACATTCTCTGTAAAGGACATTAAGGGTAAAACGAATGCTAAAAAACTTACCGGAAAGAAAGTAGGTGATGTACTTGAATTAAAGACAAAAGGATTATTCAATGATGATCATAAATTACAACATGTGTTAGGTGTTTCTCACGATGATGCTCACGGATTAGATATCAAAGTACAAGCAACTGTTGAAGAAGTTTCTACCGTTGAATTGGCCGATTTAGACAAGGAATTGTTCGATAAATTAATTCCTGATGGTTCTGTAAGCACCGTAACTGAATTGAAAGAAAAAATCAAAGAAGATTCTGAGAAACAATTTCAGCAGCAGGCAGATCAGCAGTTATTAAATGCCGTAACTGAGTACCTAATTGAGAATACGAAATTTGACTTACCAGCAGAATTCTTAAAGAAGTGGTTGCAATCTGCAGGTGAAAAAGCCTTGACTCCAGAAGAAGCAAATGAAGAGTACGAGAAGTCAGAAAAAGGACTGCGCTATCAATTGATCGAAGGTAAATTGATGAAAGATAACGACATCAAAGTTGATTATGCAGAATTAATGGAGTATACCAAAGGATTCATAAAAGCTCAAATGGCACAATTCGGAAACTTAAATCCGGAAGAAAAAGAATTAAATGATATTGCCGGAAGAGTGCTAACAAATCAAGATGAAGCTCAAAAATTACAAACGCAATTAATCAGTCAGAAGTTAATGACGTTCTTTAAAGAAAACATGGACTTCAAAACTAAGGAAGTAACTTACGAGCAATTCATTAAAGAAGTGTACAAATAAGATGCAATCAAAACCGATATAAAACCTGAATTTATTTCAGGTTTTTTTATCCCTTACATCGAATAAAACATTAAAAGAATAGTTAGTATCTTTACATAATAAATGATTAAAATAAAGATGGATTACAATAAAGAATTTGAAAAATACGCTACCAAA
>JALQZD010000406.1 GCA_023258495.1 Polaribacter sp. | reverse complement strand
TTGGGTAAAGGTGTAGCTTGTTGCTTTTACTCCGTTAATAAAAATATCATCTCCGTTTACCGCTAAATCATTATTCTCATAATTTTTTATGATTTGTTCGTAGAAAGGTAATGTTTCAGAGTTTAACTCGACTGTTGCACCTTTTTTAGGAATGAAAATTGGACCAAAATTATCTTGACTCCATTCCAATTCTGATACATGTGGGAAAATTGCATCATCTGCGGCATGAGTCAGTTTGGTAATCGATTTTGTCAACGGATAGGTCTTTAATCGCTCAAGTTCTTCATCTGTCAAATTGATATTGATTTTGTTCTGAACTGAAATCATTTTTAGCCGGGTTGCCAAATCTTGAGACACTCCCCCGGCAACTTCTGTGTATAATGAGTCTTCTCCAATTTTAGTCAAATTGGCATTTGCTTTAAATACGTTCTGGACTCTTTCATCATTCCAGTATTCAGTTAAAATCTTATAAACACCAGATCGTTCTTTATCAATTAAAAACTTCGGATATGTGTTGATATCTATTGGTTTTTTTGACTCATATGTATAGTAAAATTGAAGCTTTGCGCGATCGGGAAGGACGTTCTTTTTTCCATTAATATAAAAATAGCCGTCAATCATTTGTAAGGTATCCCCTGCAATACCCACGCAGCGTTTTACATAATTGGTTTTCTTATCAACGGGTTTATACGTGAATTTTCCAGAATTATCTCCCCACATGGTTTTTAAGGTGTCTGCTGGCCAGTTAAAACAAACGATGTCATTGTTTTTAATTTTCTGTAATCCTGGCAATCGCATATGTGGTAATTGAGGGCTCTTCAGGTAAGAACCAATAGTTGGAGTCAAGCTGATTCCCGTAAATGGAATTGGTATTGCTGGTAATGAATCATGCACCATAGGTGCAGCAACCACAGTAGAAGGAACTCTTGCTCCATAGTGAAACTTACTTACAAACAAATAATCACCCACCAAAAGTGATTTTTCCAAAGATGAGGTTGGAATCGTGAAAGGCTGCATAAAATAGGTGTGTACCAAAGTGGCAGCAATGATAGCAAAGGTAATTGAGCTTACCCATTCACCTAAATTTGACTGAGGATCTAAACTTCTTTGCTCATTGTATTCATTGTTTGTTGTATAATTGATGTACGCGATATATAATCCTAGTGTAATGATGACTAATGTTGAGTCTAGTCTCGATTTGTAACCAAATGTTCGAATGGTTTCAATCCATAAAACAGGAAACATCAATAAGTTGACAATAGGGATAAACAAAAGGATGACCCACCATTTAGGACGTTTTATGATTTCCATTAAAACGATTCCGTTATATATCGGAATTGCAGCTTGCCAGGCTTTTTTACCCGCTTTTTCATATAATTTCCAGGTACCTACAAAGTGAATAATTTGTATGAGGAAAAAGAAAATTACCCAACCTATTAATGTCATATCGAATTTGTTTAGTCTTACAAGTAAGACATTATATTTTTAAAATGTTACCCCTTTACGAAATGTTTAACACATCCCTCATCGAGAATACACCAGACTTGCCGATGATCCATTCTGCAGCAATAACCGCTCCTAATGCAAAACCTTTGCGGCTATGCGCCGTGTGTTTTATTTCAATTTTATCTACTAGAGAATCATAAGAGATGGTATGTGTTCCTGGTACATCAGGAATGCGTTTGGCGGTTATTGGAATAATGGATTTATTATTTACGTCCCCATCAAGTTCCCATTCTGATTTCTTAGAGTTGTCAATGATTCCTTCTGCTAACGTAATTGCAGTACCACTAGGCGCGTCTAATTTCTTAGTGTGATGAATTTCTTCTATTGCTGTCGTGTAATCACTAACCTGATCCATCATTTTTGCCAATTGTTTATTGATTTCAAAAAATATATTTACGCCCAAACTAAAGTTGGAAGCATAGATAAAACCGCCCTTATTTTGGTTGCATAATTCAACTGCATCCTCATATTTTTCGAGCCATCCTGTAGTACCACTAACGACAGGGACAGCATTTTGTAGACATAAACTGATGTTATCAAACGCCGAAGTTGGAACACTAAAATCAATAGCAACATCTGCAAGTGTGATATCTACAACGTCACCCTGATCTTTTTTAATAACAATTTCATGACCTCTGGAAACTGCAATTTTTTCAATTTCCTTACCCATCCTTCCATATCCTAAAAGAGCAATTTTCATAGTTAAAATGTATATCTAAGAGTTAAACCAACACTTGGTGTATCTAGTTGAAACTGATCCTGAATAATTACAGGTTTAAGCGTTAACATATCATCCGTATTAAATTGAAGTAAATGAGCATTTACACTGGCCTCTACGATTTGAAGAATATAAATTATAATTCCAGATAAAATGGACAAATCTCTATTTTGACGCAATTGCTCTTGCGCACGTTCTAGTGTTTCTAAGGATGCTAATTGTACTCCGTTATCAAGGGTGAATTCGTCTTGTAATCCAGCTTTTCTTAGTTTAAATGCAGTTCTGAATCTTTTGTATTCTTTATTATTGTCTAAGTAAAAATAAGTGGGTATCGCAAGAGCACCCCATACGAATGGTGCTTTCCAATATTTTTTATTGTAAATCTGTCCCATTCCAGGAAAAATAGCCGAGTAAAATGCGGCTTTTGATGGAGACAAGGGATTATATGAATTCGTATTTGTTGTCAATTTTTTTGATTTCGCCTTCCGTTTTGGAATACTGTCATTAATTTGACCAAATGTCAATGACACGCTGAATATGAGGCACAGAAATGCTATGTATCTTTTAAAGTTCAATTACTTTAATAGCTTTAAAATTCTGTAAAAATCTTCTTTCGAATGAAAAGGAATATTGATTTTCCCCTTTCCATTATTTCCCATTGAAACAGAAACTTTTTGTCCGAAAAACTCGCTGATTTTTGGGGTTTCCTCTTTAACGTAGGAAGGGATTATTTTAGATTTAGTCTTTTTTGGACCTCCAGTTTTGAGTTGTTTTACAAGGTCTTCCGTTTGACGAACTGATAATTTTTCTCTTAAAATCTTCTCGTAGATTGCAAGTTGATCTTCTGTGTTTTCAACATTAATCATTGCTCTTCCGTGACCCATAGAAATAAATCCATCCCGCATTCCGGTTTGAAGTATAGGATCTAGTTTTAGCAGTCTTAAGTAATTCGTAACGGTTGATCGTTTTTTACCAACACGCGTGCTTAATTCCTCTTGGGTCAAATTAATGTCATCGATTAATCGTTGGTAGGAGAGTGCTACTTCAATGGGATCTAAGTTTTTCCGTTGGATATTTTCAACCAGGGCCATCTCCAGCATTTCCTGATCATTCGCCAATCGAATATAGGCCGGAATGGTTTTGTTTCCGATTAGTTTTGACGCACGAAAACGTCGTTCACCCGAAACAAGCTGGAACGTATTACCATCCATTTTACGAACTGTAATTGGCTGAATAACACCTAACTCCTTAATTGAACTTGCGAGTTCTCTTAGTGCTTCTTCGTCAAAATATGTGCGTGGCTGATACGGATTTACTGCAATAGAATCCACGTCAATTTCTACAATAGTACCCACCAATTTATTAGCATTTTTATCATTTGCAGAATTGATGTCTGACGTATCTTTTAAAATCGCAGATAATCCTCTTCCTAAAGCTTGTTTCTTGGTAGCTTTCGCCATTTATATGTTCTTTTTAAGTAATTCTTGGGCTAAATTTAAGTAATTTACAGCACCTTTACTAGTGGCATCGTATGCAATGATACTTTCTCCATAACTCGGTGCTTCTCCAAGTCTTGTATTTCTTCGGATGATGGTTTCAAAAACCATTGTGCTAAAGTGCTTGCGCACTTCGTCAACAACCTGATTTGATAATCGTAATCGTCTGTCGAACATGGTTAATAAAAGTCCTTCAATATCTAAATTAGGATTATGGATTTTCTGTACACGTTTAATGGTGTTCAATAACTTTCCTAATCCCTCTAATGCGAAGTACTCGCATTGAATTGGAATAATAACAGAATTTGCAGCAACTAATGCGTTTAAGGTCAACAGACCTAAGGATGGCGCACAATCAATAATAATATAATCGTATTGATCTATAATGGGTTCCAGCGCATTTTTTAGCATATACTCACGGTCTTCTTTATCGACCAATTCGATTTCGATGGCAACTAAATCAATATGGGCTGGAATGATGTCAACATTTGGAGAAGTTGTCCCAACAACAGCATCAGAGGCTTTTGAAGAATGTTCTAATACTTGATAAGTGCCAACCTCAACAGATTCTACATCCACTCCTAATCCGGAGGACGCATTTGCCTGAGGGTCCGCATCTATCAATAGAATCTTTTTCTCCAGCACTCCTAAAGAAGCAGCTAAGTTCACACTGGTGGTTGTTTTTCCAACACCACCTTTTTGATTTGCAATTGCTATGATTTTACCCATTAAAAAACGCTATCAATAACGAGTAAAATTACAATTAATTATCCTTTCAGAACCCTTATTATGTTAACAAATTTCTAAAGTTTTTGAACAATTTGAGCGTTACAAAAATTCCTTTAAAATCAACTACTCTGGAATATTTTTCAGTACTTCTTTCAACAATTTCCAAAATTTCTGGGTAGAGGAAATTTGAGCTTTCTCGTCGGGCGAATGGGCTCCTAAAATATTAGGTCCAAATGATATCATATCCATCCCTGGAAAATGCTCTCCCAAAATACCGCATTCAAGTCCGGCGTGACAAGCAGCTACACGAGGTTTTGATTCGAATAGTCTTTCGTAGGTAGCTACCATTAAATTCAGAATTTCAGAATTGATATTGGGCAACCAGCCCGGATAATTTCCAGAAAAAGAGACCTCACATCCGGCCAATTCAAAACACGATTGTAAGGAATTCGCTAGGTCCCATTTACTGGTTTCTGATGAAGATCTTGTTAAACATTCAACTTTCAACGAACCATTCTCAATAGTAACCTTTGCAATATTATTTGAAGTTTCGACTAGGTTTTCCACATCGGGACTCATGCGATATACACCGTTTAGTGCTGCGTAAATTGCTTTGGTAATCCCTTCTTGAATCCCTAATTCCATGACCATATCTGGGGTTTTAGTTTCAGATATTGAAATGATCATGTTTGGTTCTAAGGATAAATATTCTGAAGTAATTGCTGCAATTTTTTGATCCATTTCACTTTCAAAAGCGTCTTTGGTAGCCTTGTCGATGATAACTATTGCGAAGCTCTCACGTGGAATCGCATTGCGTAGGCTTCCTCCATGGATGGATGAAATTCGTAATCCGTAATTCGTAAATCCGTCAAATAAAATTCGATTCATTAGCTTGTTAGCATTACCTAGACCTTTATGAATATCCATACCAGAATGACCTCCTTGCAGTCCAGTGACACTGATTTTGTAGGCCATAACATTTGAAGGTGTTTCCTCTTCTTTATACGTTCGTTCGGCTGTAACATCGATGCCACCGGCACAACCAATTCCGATTTCGTCATCTTCTTCAGTATCCAAATTCAATAGAATTTTTCCTGAAATTAGCGAGCTGTCTAGTTCCATGGCACCCGTCATACCCGTTTCTTCATCAATAGTGAAAAGTGCTTCAATGGCTGGATGAGCTATATCCGAAGATGATAAAATAGCCATTATTGCTGCAACTCCCAATCCGTTATCAGCTCCTAAAGTTGTTCCGTTTGCTTTGACCCAATCTCCTTCCACATACATATCAATTCCTTGGGAATCAAAGTCGAAATGCGTTCCAGAATTTTTCTGATGAACCATGTCCAAATGCCCTTGAAGAACCACCGTTTTTCTGTTTTCCATTCCAGTAGTTGCGGGTTTTTTAATGACAACATTTCCAGCATTGTCTTTGAAAGTCTCTAGATTTAGGTTTTTACCAAAATCCATCATAAACTGAATTACTCTTTCCTCCTTTTTAGAAGGGCGCGGAACAGCATTAAGATCCGCGAAGTGAGACCAAATCGATATGGGTTCGAGGGTTTTAATTGGAGAATTCATATTGAAAATTTAGCGCTAATTTACGGCAATAATAGGCCAAAAAAAAGCCTTCTTAACAAAGAAGGCTCAGGTAAATTAAATTCAATTTCTAATGTATTTGTAGGATGACATCTTCAAGATTTTTACGAACTTTTTTCTGAGATTTCATAAAGTCGTCTTCTGCGCGATATCCAATTGGTAATACCAATACGGAGGTTAGATTTTGTTCCTTTAATCCCAAAACTTCATCATATTTTTCCGGAACAAACCCTTCCATCGGACACGAATCGATTTCTTCCAAGGCACACACCGTTAATAAATTCCCCATAGCCAAATAGGCCTGCTTAATGTTCCAGGCAAACAATTCTTCCTGAGTCATTTCGGCAATGGTATTGGTAAGAAACTCCTGAAACGGATTGATGATTTCATCCGGGGTATTTCGAATGGATTTTACGCGTTTGAAATATGTAGAAACTTCTTCTGTACGATAAGATTTGGGAATAGTAATTACCAAAACATGAGAAGCTTGAGCAACTTGTTTTTGATTCCATGAATACTCAACTAATTGATTCTGAATCTTTTTATTTTGAATTACAACTAACCTGAAAGGTTGTAATCCATAGGAGCTGGCCGTTAAATTAAAAGCCTCTTTGATTGTATCTATTTTGTCTTCCGGTACGATTCTGCCGTGGTCAAATTTTTTCACAGCATATCTCCATCGTAAACTATCTAAAACCTGCATAAAATATTTTTAGACAAAGCTATTTCCTTTTACAGGAATTCAAGGTCTTCTGATAGTTAAAATTTTTATAAGGCTATAGAATTATTTTGGATCCAAAATAGCCTTTATTTTAGCTAAACAATCCCGGTAATGGTATTTTGTAATTCGATTCACCCGTCTTCCTCTTGCAATCGTTAATTGGAAGTTTAAGGTTTGGAATTCACCACGAATAATTGATGGAATATCAGAATTCGCATACGCTTTTGAGTTCAGTAATACACCCATTCGGTCAATCACGGCTTTTTGTAGATTCCTTCTAAAAACATCAACATTCATTAAATAATCGGCTTCGAAGAAAATACCTGCTCTTAAATCGCGAACCATATCAACGGCAGCATAGGTGTCTTCATGAATAACCTCATTATCAATCATTCGAAGTAACTTCGCCCCATTCAGTATCGAATTTAATTGTCGTGTTTGATAACGCAACATCGTTTGGGTATACCCAGACTCGTCAATATTCGCTAAAATTTCTTTGGATAATAACCAGTCTTGCGTTTTGAATGCGTTTTTTAGTAACCATTTTAACGACTCTGTTTGACGCTTTTTTGAAACGGGTTGATATACAAATCCGTCCTGTTTTGGTTTTTTATTGAATTCGTAAACTCCGCCAATATTTCCTGCGACATGACCTACATATCGATTCCATACACTCAGCATTTCACCATACAATTCGTTTAAATCATCGTAATTGTTGGTTTGCGAAGAAGTCCATTCTGGTAAATTTTTAGCTACAATTTTCAGATTTTCCAATCCATAAGTACTCGATTTTATCTGATCATTTCCGATTCCCTCGGTTTGTGCAGATGGGTCAAATCGTTGGCTTCCGAATCTGTATATTGGATCATCAGCTTTATCTTCAATCCATTTATCAAGAGTTGTTACCTCATCTTCGGGACTCTTGGCATTGGGAATTACACGGTACCCCCAATTGATTGAGTAATGATCATAAGGTCCAATTTGTCTAACAAATCGAATGTCTTTGTCGCCTGGCTGCGCGATATAATTGTATCGGGCATAATCCATAATAGTTGCTGCAATACCGTATTTCTGGGTGAATTTTCCAGAGCGTAAAGAATCTGTTTCGTAAGCAAAACTTGCAGCCATATTGTGAGGTAAACCCAATGCATGGCCAACTTCATGTGCAATCACCATTCGCATCATTTCACCGATTTCTTCTTTTGGAGTATCGAGGGTTCTCGCCGATGGATTCGCGGCACCAGTTTCTAACAAGTAACGATTTCTATAGCTTCTTAAATGATTGTGGTACCAAATAATATCACTTTCAATGATTTCTCCAGTTCTCGGATCAGAAACACTTGGTCCAACGGCATTTCTCGTCGTTGAAGCTACGTAACGAATCGATGAATATCGTATATCCTCCATACTAAATTCAGGGTCTTCCTCTATACTTGGTGGGTCTTTTGCTAAAATTGCGTTTTTAAATCCGGCCGACTCAAAAACTTTCTGCCAATCTTCTACACCTTGTTTGATGTATTTTCTCAATTTTTTGGGAGTACCTGGATCTAAATAATATACAATAGGCTTTTTAGGTTCAACCAATTTTCCTTGTGCATAAGCAACCGAATCTTTTGGTTCCAGTCGCCATCGGCGGATGAATCGTTTTCCATCGGCCTTTAATGCCTCAGAACCATAATCTATAGTTCCGACCGAAAAATATCCAACGCGCTTATCATATAACCTTGGTATCATCGGATTTTCTGGTAATAAAATCATGGATTGATTGATACGTAAAGAGATGGTATTTGAACTTCTTCCACTTGGGGGTGTATCCGCATCAAAAGTGAAATCTTGAATGACTTCAATATTCTTCGGATAACTTTTAATGGAGTTGATGAAGCTTCTTGAGGCATCAAGACGTCTTACTTTATATCTTCTTCGGAAAGATTGAGGTAAACCTGTAATTGCCTTCACATCAGTACTAAAGAATTTTGTGACATCAACAACCACAGCTGTAGAATCTAAATTTTCTGATTTCAGATCAAAAGCATAGAGAATAGGTTCGAAGTTGTTTGCTTTTACCGATTTATAAATTGGAAGTGAATCATTTGCAGTGGCATTGTAAGACTTCATTCGTAATAAAATCTTTTTTTGAAAGGATTCCCAAACAACCACCTGGGTGTTTACTTTTGATCCTGCATTCACATAGCCACCCCCAAGTCCGGCCGGGATTTCTCTTAATCTTGTAACCATCAACATCTCCTTTCCGAGTGTTGATTTTGGAATTTCATAATAAAATTTTCCTTTCGAATGATGAACTTTAAAAAGGCCATCATCAGTTTTGGTTTTACTATTGACAATCGTCTTGTAAACCGACACCTTTTTCTTGGGTGGAGTTATGATTTCCTTCTTGGAATCTTTTCTAGATTTTCTTCGTTGTGCATCGATAGGAGTTGTTCCGATGAAGACAACTAATAAACTGAGGGCAATTAAATTTTTCATAAAAAGAGAGATTCTAATGTAAGACAGGGGTGAAGTTAAAAAACAAAAATGGTTTCTAAAAAATAAAAGCTCGCATTTGCGAGCTTTTAGATTAATACAATGATTTATACTTTGATGGATTATATTCGTGCATGATCGAATAAATCTTTTCAAATACGTCTTCTGTTGACGGCTTAGAAAAATAATCGCCATCCGTTCCATATGCTGGTCTATGGGCTTTAGCGGTTAAGGTTGATGGTTTGCTATCTAGATATTGATAAGCATCTTGATTTTCTAAAACCTCTTGTAAAATATACGCGGATGCCCCACCTGGAACATCTTCATCAATAACAATGAGTTTATTGGTTTTTTGAACACTTTTAACACAGTCACGATTCAAATCAAAAGGCAGTAAACTTTGCGCATCAATAATTTCAATATCAATTCCAACTTCAGTCAATTCTTGCGCTGCTTCTTCAACAATACGCAAGGTGCTTCCGTAAGAAATTACGGTAATATCTTTTCCTTCGCGTACGGTTTCAACTACCCCAATTGGTGTTTTGAAATCACCCAAGTTTGTTGGTAATTCTTCTTTTAAACGGTACCCATTCAAACATTCAACAACGATTGCTGGGTCATCACCTTCCAATAAAGTGTTGTAGAAACCAGCGGCTTTTGTCATGTTTCTTGGAACTAAAACATGCATTCCACGAACCAAATGAATAATACCACCCATTTGAGATCCTGCATGCCAAATCCCTTCCAATCGATGGCCTCTCGTACGAATAATTATTGGTGCGTTTTGCTTTCCGTAAGTTCTATAGCGCAGTGTTGCAATATCATCACTCATGATCTGCAGCGCGTATAATAAATAATCTAAGTATTGAATTTCTGCGATAGGTCGTAAACCACGCATTGCCAATCCGATTCCTTGTCCTATGATTGTCGCTTCACGAATACCAGTATCTGAAACTCTTAATTCACCAAATTTTTCTTGAAGTCCTTCTAATCCTTGATTTACATCTCCAATAAAGCCAGCGTCTTCTCCAAAAATAACTACATCATTGTGTTTGTTTAAGATGGCTTCAAAGTTATCTCTCATCACAATTCGTCCGTCTACCATTTTACGCTCCGAACTAAATTGAGGCGGGATCTCTTTCAAATGTAGTGGGCTTTGAGCGGTTTCACTTATTAATTTAGAACTATAGGCATCATGCGCTTTTTCAAAATTCGATATAATGAATTGTTGTAATCTCGTTTTTTCTGAAAAGGACTCATTTCGCAACATACGCAATCCCTTTCTAGCCGTGCTCAACACATCCTTTTTACTTGGTTCTATATTTTTATCTAAATCACCGTATAATCTTTTGATGAATACTCCATTAGCGCTTTTGGCTTCACAAGCTTTCAGAATTGAAATTAATTCATATGCTGAATCTTTAATTTCACCAATAAATGAACTCCACGCGTTTCGTTTCGCATTTGCAACATGCTTTTTAGCTTCCTTTTCTAGCATGATGAGTTCAGCTTCGTCCTCTACAAATCGAAGTATTTGGCCATTCTCATTTTGCAATTCAAAATCTAAAATCCATTCACGCATTTTAGCAATACAATCGTGCTCGCGCTCCCATTCTAATCTTTCTTTGGCTTTATATCTTTCATGAGATCCAGAAGTAGAATGACCTTGGGGTTGGGTTAATTCCTTCACGTGAATCAAAACGGGAATATGTTGCTCACGTGCAATTTTAGCCGCCTTTTGGTAAACTGCCATCAATTGTACGTAATCCCAACCATTTATTACGAAGATTTCGTACCCGTCTTTATCATTTTCGCGCTGAAAACCTTTTAAAATTTCAGAGATACTTTCTTTAGTTGTTTGAAATTTTGCCGGAACAGAAATACCGTATTCATCATCCCAAATACTAATAATCATTGGAATTTGTAAAACACCAGCAGCATTAAAGGCTTCAAAGAATAATCCTTCACTTGTACTGGCATTTCCAATGGTTCCCCAGGCAATTTCATTTCCGTTCTTTGAAAATTTAGGACTGTTTTTTAAAGTAGCTTCATTTCGATACAATTTTGAAGCTTGTGCCAATCCAACCAAACGTGGCATTTGAGCTGCCGTTGGAGATATATCCGAACTTGAGTTGTATTGAGCAGTTAAATCTTTCCAGGTCCCATCTTCATTTAAACTATGTGTAGCAAAATGTCCACCCATTTGACGACCAGCAGACATAGGATCGACATTGATATCTGTATGGGCGTATAATCCGGCAAAAAATTGTTCAGCATTTAGTTCTCCGAGTGCCATCATAAATGTTTGATCTCTGTAGTATCCAGCTCTGAAATCACCTTTTTGAAAGGCTTTGGCCATGGCTAATTGCGGAACTTCTTTTCCGTCACCAAAAATTCCGAATTTGGCTTTGCCAGTTAGCACTTCTCGTCTTCCCAATAGGCTACACTCACGACTAATTCTTGCGATTCTATAGTCGTTTAAAACTTCTTTTTTAAAATCGTCAAAGGTTAGTTGTTCTGTAGCAGTACGGGTGTCTTGTTGAAGCATTTTTTAACCTGATTATAATGGATTGCAAAGATAGTTTTTTTAGTTGATATTTAAAAATGAAGATTAATTTTAAGAATATGTTAATATTTAATCTTTTTTTTAGCTTTTTGTTGAATTATTAACAAATTTTAACTGTAGTATTATCACTATAAAAATCCTCTGCGTATGAAATTAAATATATCTCTGAATTGTGTAGAAAGCGTAAATCGTATACGCTCTGCATAATTGGGTTGTGAAACTTCCCATCCGTTATTCGAGTACAACGGGAAATATAGTTCCAAAATGTTGTGAACGAAATTTAAGCGAATACCATTATTGTAAGCAAAGTATACTGGATTATTTCTGTTTTTTAAGAAAGCAACATCATTATAAAATTCTATAAATCGCCACAAACCAATACTCGAATTAAAAGACATCATCCACTGATTCGCAAACCGTGTGGGTAATACCGATTTAAATCCACCTTCGGTGATAATGAATTGCTGTCTGAATAATCCCGTGCTCTCCGATCGACCAAAATAATTCAGCTGAAATAGGTAATCATTGCTAAAGTCAAGTCCGAAACTAAAGGTATCTGATGAGGTTTCGTTATTCAAAAAGGTTCCAGCGAAGAAACGAAAATCAAGTTGTGTATTTGAACTAGTCAACGTTCGGTACCTTAGGTCAGTAGATATCTTAGAGAAATTTTTAGCATACTCAAAGTTGAAGTTATAACGTACTTCATCAATTAATCTCGGATTAATATAGTTGTAACTCGCGCTAAAAATACGGTATTTGTCTTCATCCGTTTTAATGGCTCCGGGAGCAACTTCCTTGTTGATATTGACAACTCGCGCGACTACATTTTCATACGTTGCATCTCGTAAATTTTTACGTTTAAAAATGACATTTACGAACGGAATTAACGATTGATACGATAAGTTAGGTGCGTAGTCTAAGGTTACACCTGCCAATCCATACTTAATTTGGTAAATGTTCGTCTTTTCAAAAAACTGATTGTAAATTAAAGAGAACTGACCAATTACCGATTGACTTTTGGTAGCATAATAGGGAGAGAAACGCAATTCTAAATTTTGCTTGATGATGGGTTTATTATGAATTTTCAATCCTAAAATTAAGCCGTTGTAAAAATTATAATTGAAGTCTGGCTGATAAAAAATCTGGTTGTAATAAGGGTCATCTATATCCTTAACCAAGGTAAATTTTAAAGGCTTGTTGAAAATTTTCTTTTTAAGGCTTTTCCAATTGTCGTTGGTGTTCAGTTCCGGATAAATATTTTCATAATTCAAGGCCACTTTGTTGGCACTATCTTTGGCAATGGTTATTGTAGACCTATTTTCGACATTTTCGACCCAGTTTTTTGAAATAATTTCCCTGTCTCTCAATGTATACAGTAAAATAGGCGTGGTAATATTTCTTTTGTTTTTGATAGTAATTTCTATACTGTCTTCCTTTTGATTGACCTCTTGAATTGTGTAATCAATTTTTTTATTGGTGCTGATAAAGTCTCCGAAAAACCATTTGATATTTTTTTCTGTTTTTTTGGTGATGATTTCTTCAAAGGCTATCGCATTTGTATTCTTCGTTTTATGTTTTAGGTAAAACTCCTGGAGACTTTCATTGAAAATTGAATCTCCGACATATTCTTTTAGATACTTAAAGCCCAAACCAGCTTTGTATTTATTAGCGATTGTTCTATTAAAGTTTGACAGCGAATCAATTGAAGTTGATAAGGCCTGATCTAAAAATGTTCTCGATACATATTGATGGGCTAAATAGAACTTATCGTTAAAATTGGCTTTTGCTAAATTGTAACTTTTTAAAAACCAGTTGTTTGAAATTTTCCCAAGTAGTTTTTTGTCTGGATAAAATGTGTTGATGTATTCTAGCATAACATAATTCTGAAGACCGTCAACAAACCAATGTTCTTTCCGTTGCGGAATCAAAACGGTATTCTTAATAAAAGTTAGGGATATCGCTTTAAACATCTCAACATCCCAATTAAATTCAGTGGTAAATGGACTCAAAAACTTGGGTAGCTGATTTAATCCGTATACGGGATTTTTCTTTTGAGTGACATTATCAAGATACAATTCTTTGTATGGATATTTACCTAAATATTTCTCAATAAAATCAATATGTCTATTTAAAATTGTCTCACAAGTAGCCGTTGATAACCCCTTGTCATCAATATCAGTATAGACATTTAATCTCTTTGTTTGATACGTTTTAAATTGTTTGGTCGGATTGATAGCGAGAATAACATCCGTTTTTTCTTTACCAACAATTACATATGAATCTCTTTCCTCCCCTTTTGTTTCATACTGATATAAATTGCTTTCCAATTTTAAGGTATTGGGGATGTCAATTTCTATGGAAAAATCGGTTGCATTTTCATACAAATCGTCTAGATTCAGATTACTCATCAATACCCATTCCTGCTGAAAAGGGGCAGGAGCTAAATACCAAAATCGTAAATGATATCCGTCTTCTGTTTTGCCGTAACCCGTAAACTTTGAATCTTGTATTTTTACAGAATAAGTGGCGTTTACTACAATACTATCTTTTGGTTTTAAAGGATTTTTGAGCGCAACTTCTAAAATATCCGGAGCCCTTTCTTTATTGTAAAAACTTACTGTTTGGTAATTCACAGAAAGGTTTTTTATGGCAGTGTATCCTCGGTCTAAGCTATCTGCGAAATACAATTGCTTTTTAAAATCTTCAATTAACCGAAGTGATAATGGTGTTTTATTGTCTTTAAAGCTATTCGTCCAGTTGTGTAGGTAAATAATCGATAAAATGGAATCGCTATGATTGTAAATCACAGACTCTTGTTGTACTTTAATCACATCATTATCAATATCTAGCGAAGCTTTAATCTTCGTTTTGTTGTTTTGTCCATAACAACAAATCCCAAAGAAAAACAGGGCTATGATTATGTGAAAAAAGTCTCTCAATCTAAATCTTTAAAAATTTAATCGGTTTCGAATTCTTAGATCTAAGGTAATATACTCCTTTTGAATATGAACTGATATTAATTTCTGTTTGAGATTGATTGATTTGTATACGATCTATTTGCTGTCCTAGTTGATTAAAGATTCGAATTTCCTCCACTTCACTTGAATTGATCGTAATTGATTGTGAGGAAATATTTGAATTGATAAAACTAATCGAAGCAAAATTTTCTGTCGACAGGGTATTTTGGGTTGACTCAATTTCTAAATAAATCGGTAAGTGATCACTAAAATTATACAAGGTGTTTCTAAAACTTTGAGAATAGGTCCCTGAGCAACTTGTATCATTCACAGATTCGTCAAAACAGTTGCCATTATTGCCCAAGGTTTTATAACTATTAGTTACATAATAAAAATCCGAGCTTGTGGTGAAATTGGTTGATAACATGATGTAATCAAATCGATCATCCATGAAGCCAGTAGAACCTTCACCATTCACCTGTGTTCCTCTCGTAGATTGAGAATGCACATCTGCGTATGTGTCGTTATTATAAAAATATTGTCTGGCTGTGCCCCAGCGATTTGCAAAATAATAACTTTCGGAGTTGCCAGCTGGCCATACCGGATTCGATCTATTGATAGGATCTATTATTTTTATAGGATTCGAGTTACTCAATATTTTCTGGTAACCGGATTCATTGCTGGTGTAAAAATTGAAATCTCCAGCAAAAATCACAAAACTATCTGATGGAATTGTGTTTAGATCAGTTACGAATTCTTCAACAGATTCCAATCGATCCAAACGATCGTCCGCATCTGTCGAAGCCTTCAAGTGGGTCACATACACCTGAATTCGCACGGGATTTGTAGCTGCATCTACTGTGTTTAATTTAAATGTGTATCGATTGATATCTCTTACCCCAGTCGGAATCACTTTGGTATTCTCCAAAATCAATTTTTGAGAATTGTAATAGGCCATTTGAAGCAAGTCCGTTGCAGGCGATTGACTGGTTTGAAATGTTGCCTTAGAAAAGTTAGCATTGAAGGGTTTTACCGCATTGTCGTACAAATAATTTGATCCCGCTTCGCTTTGAAGCTCACACACTAAAAATAAATCAGGCTGGGCCTCATTT
>JALQZD010000287.1 GCA_023258495.1 Polaribacter sp. | reverse complement strand
GACCAATGAGAAAATGTAAATCCTGGGAACTCTTTTGCTTCTAAAGTAATCGGAATTCCTTTAAAATATTTTCCTGTCCACGGATAAGGTTCAGCGTTAACTCCTACAGTAGATGAGCGAACATCAATGGTATTCAATGAAACATATCCAGCATTTGGATGGGATAGATTTATATTTAAATCCATTACTCCAGTTGCATCATCAAATTTATCTGTAATGTCATCTCGCAGTCTACCTGGTCTACCCTTACTGCCCGGTCTATCCTTAATCCAATCCAATAAATTATCCTGATCCTCAATCAAGTAAAAACGTTGACGAAGTGCTCTATTCTCATCTTCTAACAAAATTTGATTCACCTCATTAAAGGTCTGATTTACGATTTCATTAAATCTGGATTCTTTAAATGCGGTATTCAATAAATCTGCCGTTCTATTGATAAACTTGAACCTAAAATCCTCGTTTTCTAATAGACTCCCCAAAACGTCTTTGTAATCTGGGTCATTCCTTTGATCTGAATATTCTTCTAACCAGTTTTTATCAACCTTTAAACTCGCCTCAAAATCTTGAACAGTAACGCGATATTTTCCGTCACCAAACTGATTATTCTCTTTGGATCTTGTTTTCCAAAATTTTAATTCGTAGCTATTATTTTCTGCAAAGATCTCAATAACCGCATGATCAATGTAAGAATCAACATCCAATAAATCATTTTTTAGCGTGAGATAATTATTTTCATCGCTCATATCCATCAAAACGACCCATTGAATGAAATCATCAAAGGCCTGTTGATCAGAAGCTAAGCCTTCATCTAATTGACAATTTCCACTTTTACAATCGATAATGACCAATAGATCCCGAGTGACATCGAAGTTGTATGAAAAGTGAAAATCATCAAATCGATCTCGGATACCTGTGAAACCCCAATACTCCCCATTTATGAAGTGTATAGCAGGTTGAATTCTTGTCATACCATTATACACAGGTTGCATCAATCGATTAAACACAACATCATAAGCAATTTTGCCTCCAGCACCATTTCCTCGAATTAGCATTCTTTTGAAACGGTCAGTATTATTTCCACCAGGAATTTTTTGAGTAAAAAGCTCATGATTAAAATTATCATTATCACTATACTCATCTCGGGTGTATAATCTCAAATTTTTGACGACCTCATATCGAGAATTATTTCCATGAATTCGGAATCCAGCATTAATATTTTCAACTGAAATCAGTGTATTCCCCTTAAACAACTCTAAATTTACCGGGAATTCCCAATCTCTACCAGTTCTCCAATAGTTATTATTCTCGGGTCTATAGGCTTGATTATTATCAGGATTCTGTTCTCTCCAAGTGTCGAAATCCACGCCAGAAGTGTAAATACCATTATTGTAATCAAATAAATGCTTCTCAGGAATTACAATAGAAATAATCGGTAAATCCGTGTATTGATTACCCCCATTCCAAACAAAAAAAGTTCTTGTTACTATTTCCGATTCTTGGCCATTTAAAAAGGTTTTTGCGCGAACAACAGTTGCTTTGCTAACGGGGTTAGGTGGAATACGATGGGGTGCCTGGTGAGCGTTTTTACTAACTAATCTGTTAGCATCCTCTGTTCTGTCAGAAATAGTAATAGGAGTATTATACTGAATTGACAAGAATGTCTCACTCAACAATTCACCGGGATTAGTTCCTACCTCAAAAACATAATCATTCTTATATGTAAATGTTGTTCCATTCAAATTATCTATATCAGGTTCTGATCCGTCAAGTGTATAAATAATCGTTGCACCTTGAACATTTGTTGAAAGTGCTAAATCTATACTAGAGGTATACAATCCTGAATTATGTGAAAAACTTGGTGGTTCTAATGTAGTAGTCGTTCCAGACCCCGTATTCGATGCTCTTGGTGTCGGTGTTGTAAAATATAACCATGATCCTGTACCGTTAGGCTGACGCCCATAAGAAACATTTGGATTTAAACTCACCGATGGACCTCCACTAACTAATAGACCATTGGCATCAGTTAAGTATAAAGTTTCACCACTTGATGAAATTTTAAAGCTCGTGTGTAAGTTATTCGTATTGCTTGTTCTGTTTTTGCCAGAAGCCCAAACCAAAATATATTGACCGGCTGCAATATTCATCGAAGGAAACTTCCATTTATACGGTAAAGCTCGGTCATCAGACAATCCCCAATTGGCAAGATTCACCGTTGTTGTTCCGTGATTATAAATTTCAATCCAATCTTGAAATTCGTTGTCTTCATCCTTTTCTCCACTATCATTAGAAGCAAGAAATTCGTTAATTGCAATTTTATCAGGATTGACACCTGTCGATGGAGAATTGCTTGTTCCAGGGGTCGGATTGGTCAAAGAAGTAAAATCTCCTAATCCATCTGGAGACCTCCCATATGATTTGTCGGTGGCAATGACAACAGCGGGAAAAGCATCCAATGTGGTCCCGGATGAATTGGAAAGGATTAATGTTTCTCCACCAGATTTTATCCTAAAATTGGTGTGTAATTTTGTTTTATCTGAAGTTCTATTCTTTTCAGAAGCCCAAATTAAAAGATATTCTTTAGCTTCAATTGTGATATTAGGGAATGTCCATTTGGTTAGGTTATCAGTCTGATCTGTCAGTCCGTAATCCTTGAGATTTATAGATGTATTTCCGTAGTTATGGATTTCAATCCAATCTTCATAATCCCCGTCCTCATCCGCTTTGGTCTGCGTATTAGATGACATTACCTCATTAATAACCAAGGATTGAGAAAATCCGTTTGTACTGCAAAAAAGTAACAGAAATAATAAAAAAATGTAAACATTTCTTTTCAACATAGGGCTCAATTTTAGCAGGGGGAAATGAAGAGGTGTCACGCACTCTAGGGTGTAAAAATACATTTTTATTTTTTCTGAACAAGCCTTCTATTTTTAAATACTACTTGTCGGACTTTAAGGTACTTACAACGAGTACTTTTCATATTCTTGAACCAATAAAACCATAGTTAATTAAGAATTTGTATATCAGGGAAAAGAAATTTAATCACTTTTCTAGAAAACATCCTTTGAGTCTCCGTATCTTGCAATAACAAGCAAAAGGATTATGTTAAGCTGGAAAGATATTATCAAATTTACCACAAAAGGGAATCCGACTCCAGATAAAAGAGTTGAGAAATCCGAAGCTGAATGGAAGGAATTACTCACACCAGAGCAATTTCGAATTACACGCTTGAAGGGAACAGAAAGACCTCACAGCGGTGCATTATGTACGATTTATGACGAAGGAAAATACAATTGTGTTTGTTGTGACACACCTCTATTTGATTCCAGTATCAAATTTAGCTCAGGAACGGGTTGGCCAAGTTTCACCCAACCCATAAAGGACAATGCTATTCAGTATATCAAAGACACCTCCTACGGAATGATTCGAGTAGAGGTGTTATGCAATACTTGCGATGCACATCTTGGACATATTTTTCCCGATGGCCCGAAGCCAAGCGGATTGCGATATTGTATCAATTCGGAATCTATGCGCTTACAAAAATCGGAAGGAAATGAGTAAGAATATGCAATTGGCTACTGTTGGAGGTGGTTGTTTTTGGTGTACCGAAGCGGTTTTTCAGGAGGTAAAAGGGGTCGAAAAAGTAGTTTCTGGCTATGCTGGAGGAAACGCACCAGGTAGACCCACCTACAGAGAGATTTGTTCTGGATTAACGGGTCACGCAGAGGTAATTCAAATTACGTTCGACGCAAATGTGATTTCATATGCTGATATTTTGGTAATTTTCATGACGACTCACGACCCAACTACATTGAATCGGCAGGGTGCAGACGTAGGAACCCAATACCGATCGGTAATTTTTTATCATAATAAAGAGCAGAAGGAAATTGCAGCGACAGTGGTAACGGAATTGGCTCCCTATTTTGATTCTAAAATTGTGACGGAAATTAGTGAAATTCCGATATTCTATGAGGCAGAGGATTATCATCAGAATTATTATCGAAATAATAAAAGTCAAGGATACTGTAGTTATGTAATTACTCCAAAACTGACTAAATTAAGAAAACTTCACGCCGATAAATTGCGATGAACCTAAACGTAAAAAACTCCTTTATAACAGCGCTTCCTGCAGATTCAAATGCTGAAAATACACGAAGACAGGTCTATAATTCGGTATATTCTTATGTACATCCGAAACAAACTTCCAATCCATCCCTTATTCATACATCTCTAGAAATGTTGAAGAAATTAGGCCTAACAACCTCAGATGCTACATCAAAGAAATTCCTAGACATCATGACTGGCAATGCCATTTATCCAGAGACAAAACCCTTTGCAATGGCTTATGGTGGACATCAGTTTGGGAATTGGGCGGGTCAATTAGGTGATGGACGCGCCATCAATCTTTTTGAAACCGAATACGATAATCAGCGATGGATGGTTCAGCTAAAAGGTGCCGGAGAAACTCCGTATTCGAGATCTGGTGACGGCCTGGCAGTATTGCGATCGTCAATTCGTGAATACCTTTGTTCAGAAGCAATGTATCATTTAGGCGTCCCGACCACTCGGGCATTATCATTGAGTCTCACGGGCGATCAGGTATTACGAGACATGTTATACGACGGGAATTCTGCTTATGAAAAAGGTGCCGTTGTGTCTCGGGTGGCTCCCTCTTTTTTACGATTTGGGAATTTCGAGCTTTTTGCGGTTCGAAATGATATCGAAAATCTAAAAACCCTTACCGATTATACCATTGAAAAGTTCTATCCAGAACTAGGCGAACCAAGTAAAGAAACCTACATTCAATTCTTTCGAAAAGTAGCCGAAAAAACACTTCATATGATTATGGAATGGCAGCGCGTTGGGTTTGTTCATGGAGTGATGAATACGGATAATATGTCCATTCTAGGCTTGACAATTGATTATGGCCCTTACGGATGGTTAGAAGGTTTTGATTTTGGATGGACTCCAAACACTACAGATCGTCAGCACAAACGATACCGATATGGAAATCAGCCAAGTATCGGACTCTGGAACCTATACCAACTGGCAAATGCCTTATATCCACTTATTGATGAAGCAGCTCCATTGCAAGCTATATTACAGGATTATAAGGCTGATTACGGAAAACAGTCCTTGGAAATGATGAAACAAAAATTGGGTCTAGAAACTGAAAACGAGAGAGATCCTTATTTGATTCAGGAATTGGAAGATAATTTGCAACTGATCGAAACCGACATGACTATTTTCTTCCGTTTACTCAGTGGTTTTGAATCAGCTTCAAATTATAAATTCATATTAAATGCCTCCATATATAATCCTGATGAATATTCTGAAGAAGTTTCAGCGAAATGGGAATCTTGGTTTCAAAAATATGAGAAACGACTGCATGAAGAGGCTTTAGATCCTTATTTACGTAAAGAAAAAATGAATGCCTATAATCCAAAATACGTCCTTCGAAATTACATGGCACAGATGGCGATTGATGAAGCCAATAAAGGAGACTACAGTTTAATTGACGAACTATTCAATGTACTAAAACATCCATATGGTGAACAACCTGAATATCAAAAATGGTTTGCAAAACGACCCGAATGGGCCAGACATAAAGTGGGTTGTTCTATGCTGTCATGCAGTTCCTAGCGGAAACAAAAACCAACAATTAATTCCAATTTTTGGAATTGTAAAAAGTGGAGCACCATAAGCTATTTAAAAATGGTACTGAATTACCATCCTCCCGAGGCACCTCCTCCACCGAAGGACCCACCTCCAAAGCCACCGCCAAAGCCACCGCCGCCAAATGAACCTCCGCCAGATGAACCTCCCCACCCGCCAAAGCTTCCACTACGACGCCCCATATTAGACAGAATAATGGTATCTAAGATTGAATCTGTTGCTGTTCTTCGGTATCTTTTTCCACCTTTTCCACCTCCATTTTTTGAACCAAAAATCATCAGTAGGATGAAAATAAAAACGATGACAATTACAATAAACGAAGGTTCAGAATCAGTTTTTCTAGGCTTTCTTTCTCCTTTGAATTCGCCTTGTAAGGTTTTGAAAATATAATCTGCACCCTTATCTAGACCTGCGTGATAATCACCCTTCCTAAATTCCGGAATAATGATTTGTTCGATAATTCGCTTGGCCATCAAGTCGGTAAGTACGTATTCAACTCCTTTACCCGACTGAATCGAAATCCTTCGGTCTTCTCTCGCCAAAAGCATCAGAACACCATTATCTTCTTTAGCTTGTCCAATACCCCAGGCTTCACCCCAATTTGCGGCCAAATAATTGATGTTCTCACCTTCTGTAGATGCAATTATGGCAACCACAATTTGTGTTGAAGTGGTATCAGAATATCGAATCAGTTTTGACTCCAGTTGAGCTTTTTCTGATTTCGACAACAGATTGATATAATCGTAAACACTGGTCTGGAACTTTGGTTTTTCGGGGATTTCAAATCCTTGTCCGAAAGCGACCATAGAGCACATGAGCGTGAAGACAAAAAGTACCTTTTTCAATTTCTTAGCTATTTCCAAATTTATCCTTTTGAGATTTCGTTAGGCAATTCATTGACATCATCCGACTGCCAGGGAAAATGTGATTTTAATTGTTCACCAGCCTGCAAAACGCCAGCAACAATTCCAGATGTGAATTCACCTTTTATGAAATGGGATTGCATCAAATTTTTGGTATCCTCCCAAAAGTGCTTTCCTACCTTTTTATTGATGCCTTCATCACCTAAAATCACAAACTTATGATCTGTAACTGCAATGTAAATTAACACACCGTTTCGAAGCTTGGTTTCATGCATGTGAAGTTGCCCAAAAATCTTTTGAGCATGCTCGTAATGGTCTTCATCCGTATGATTTTCAATATGCACACGGATCTCTCCTGAAGTATTTTTTTCAGCTTTTCGAATCGCCTCAACAATTTCTTTTTCTTCAGCTTTGCTTAAAAAATCTTCAACCATAGAGATTACTTCTTCTTGCTAAAATCAAAATTTACATCAGGGGCATTCTCCGAACCTGGATTCGCCTTATACCGATTCATTTCATCAAAATTGAACAAGCCAGCCAATAATGAATTTGGAAAAATTTGCACAGTCACAAAGTGCAGGTCTTTCTCTAAAGGAAAACCTTTATCAAATTATGCCAAAGCCTGTAGCTACAGCAATTGCTAAAGCTAATTTAGGATTGATGAATCTATTAGGCTCCAAGACAACAATA
>JALQZD010000265.1 GCA_023258495.1 Polaribacter sp. | reverse complement strand
AGCTTACCAAAAAACACGTTATCTTCTTCGCAGAACTCAATTGTTCCTTTGTATCCTTTGTAATCTAATGTCATAATTTATACCCAAGCTTTTCTTTGATCCAATTAATCATTTCAATTACCTCAATCCTTAAATTTACTTTTCCTGACCAATCTAATGTCAGCATTAGGGTTATTCCCAGTCAAATGTATGAGAAGCCCTACTGCCGCACCTATGCAGAAAAACGCTATTATTAAATTAATGCCCATCAGAAGCCCCTCCTTTTCATTTCTTCTTCGAAATCTTTATTGTCATCACCGCACCACATGCCTAATTTGGCATTAATGATCAGTTTTGTGCTTTCTATATCGCCTTGCCTTCTTTTGTTTAGCGCATTAACTACCTGGTGAGCGTTTAAGACTTTCTTAATGTCTCTGTGCGCTCGTCGTGCTTGCTCTTCAGTGTCGAATCTTTGGCAACTTTCTACTTCAGTCTCAGCAACACGACGATCATCATAAACTTCAGTTACCCAAACTAACCATTCACCTCTGCTATTCTCAATCTTGTCTTCAAGAGTGGTAAGCTCAATAAAATCATCTACTGATATTTGCTCGCATAGCGATTTCTGAAAATCGCTTTCTCTGTCGTCAAACGTTATTCGACCATCTCTCAAGTACAAGAAACGACCATTTTCACTCTTAACATATTTTGCCCCATCAGCCCACTTAGCGCCCAACTTAAAAGCGTGCTCCTGAACTAGCCTAGACTCTGCCTTGCTATGCACTTTAATTTTATATTTCATATCATGCTCCTAAAAAGTCTCTAAAGATTGGCCAAACCTGATCCCATAGATTTCCAGTAATTTCCCATAGCTTGTTAAATAAAATGGGTAGATGATGATCAAGATTAAATATGATTGTTACAGGTATTATTGATAATCCGAATATGCTTCCATATAAAAATGATCGTTTATCAAGCTTCATAATATCCATCCAATAACTAAGATTATTAAACAGATTATCGTAGTGCCCCATTCTCGTTTGTTATCCACTTTTTCTATAGACATAACTCTTTCCTTTTTTCGTTATCAATCCAGTTTCATGCATCTCTTTCAATATTTCCGTTATCATGTTTGGACTACCACCAAACCTATCTCTTATCTTTCTTACGTTTAAATCTACCTCCTGATTCTTTATTGCCTGTGTAATTCTTGGTCTCTTTTCTGAATGTAGAACCCCGGACATATCAGGCGGCTTGTTATCATTTGCCTTCGATTTGATAACTAAACCGTCTTGAGCCGGGGTAAGTCCTTTCCCTTGTTATCCTCCTTTTTTATAGAATTGTTAGTTTTTGCTTGAGTCTTCTTGTCTTCGTAATAACCTCTTAGATCGAAGAAAGAGTCTAATGCCCACCTAATCCCGCCTAAGAAAGAGGGGCGGTGTATCTCTCTTCCATGGACATAAGCAGAACAGACAGTCTGTATTGAAAGGATAGCAACCCAAAAGATAACAAGAATATAGGACGTAACCTCATCGGGTTTTATCTCTAAAAAGTTAGCAAGCCATTTGTGGGCTAATAAGTACCCTGTAGAATATTCGCCCATTTCTTTAGCATGATCCAATTCCTTATCTTGTAATTCCTTAGTCCTTTTGATAACTTGACTGGCAGATTCAGAGGCGTTATTGAGAACGTCGTTATTTGCGTTTATAGCAGCCCCGCCAATGAGCCCGTCCAGTATGTCAGAGAAGCCCGATAACTCTTTCTGGTGCCTCTCTAGCGTCGCCTGGTAGGGGTCTTTATCTTTACTTACAATACTTGCAGAAGAAGCAATCCCCATGTAAAGAAGTAGTGCGATAGAAAAGAAGATGGATAATAATTGAACTACATATAGAACGGGATTAGGAAAACGATGAGCCAGGAATATGTCATAAGCAGCCATGGCGCAGAATGTAATTACCCCAATCGTCAAAGACCATTTACTAGCCTGTAAAAATCCTAAGATAGAACAACAGATTGCTATCACTATGAATATGAATGAGCACGCCCATTTTCTAAGCAATTCCCAATTTGCTTTCATTGTTCATTTCCTCCTGGAGCTGTTTCCAGTATCTATTAGTTAAAATCGCATAATCCAAGTCTTCTAATTTCTCGCAGTGCCGAGTGATTCTATATGAGCATTTGAAGTAGGGAATATTTGATACCCTTGAAACATCCTTTTTCTTTAACTTCGTATTTAAGAATAGAAGGCCACACGCTATTGTCTGAGCTTCTTTTGTAAAGGATATTCCTTCCCCCCAGCACGTAAGGTGCCGGGAGTACAAGAATTGATACATATCGGAATAGTCTTTATCAGAAAGGGATGTCATCATCGAAATCCTCACTATCTTGTTTCTGTGAATAACCTCCTGATTTCTGAGAGTCTAAAAATTCTAATTGATGGCAGATTATTTCTTTAGACTCTCTTTTATTCCCTTGTTTATCTTCCCATTTATTAGATTTTATTTCCCCCTCCAGGGCGAGCTTGGAACCTTTCTTGACATAACTTTGAACTAATTCCGCTGTCTTATTGAAGACGACTATTTTATGCCATTCCGTCTGTTCTTCACCCTTATACTTTTTACTCGTAGCTAAAGAGAAATTACCCACGACTGATCCCGAGGGTGTATGTCTTATGTCTGGGTCGTTTCCTACTTTTCCAATTAAGATTACTTTGTTCATGAATACTCCTTTAGTATTTTATAAATTTCTTTATTCTGACGAACATCGTCTATATTGTAAGTTTCAATCTCTTTATATCTTCCCTCCATCGCATAATCGTATACTTTAGAACCATCGATGGCGTCTGGCTTTCCTTCGAATCCTAGAAGTTTCGCTAATTTATCTTGAGATATTCTATTCTTCCCATTCCATGCCTGAGATGTACAGAAGTAATCTTTCCCATGCCATCCATTGAAAGGAAGTCTTTGAGGAAAGCGAATCTTATTTAGTACGCATCTTTTAAATAAGAATTGAAGATCAAACGTTATATTATGACCAACAAATTCCGTTCTAGATATTTCACCATCCTTTCTTGCACATAAAGAAGCGATAGTTAAACTTGTTAAACTTATGATTTCACTTTCATTCTTACACGTATCTAAAGAGAAAGAGTGAATTTCATCCGAGTCAATTCTCGAAAATGCAATTGAACAGATTTGCCCATAGTCACCATTCAAAGATCGAGATTTATACTCATCCATAGCTGCTTTTTCTGGAAAAGTAGATATCCATATCGCTTTCAATTCATCCACATTTTTATACTTCAATTTAGGATCGCCCAATTCTTCAACTAATTGATCCTTTTTTAGATTACACTTTCCGTTACCTTCATCAATTATCTTCTGAAGGTCTTCCTTTTGTTTACTCAAGTCTCCTGGAATCGTTTCAATATCA
>JALQZD010000179.1 GCA_023258495.1 Polaribacter sp. | reverse complement strand
AAAAGTGCAATTGATGCTGGTGCTAACATCCTTGTTTCTGGTACTACGATATTCAAAAGTAATGATGGAGATATAAAAAAAAATATTAATTTATTAAAATTAAAATAAGTTAATGACCATCAAAAATTTTATAGCTGACTTGGGCCAAATCTATTTTAGTTTAAAATTTAATTTAAAAAAATTTTATCAAAACTCAAATTTTTATGACAAAAAAATATCTAAAACGAAAGATATTACTTTTGGTTATAAACCAAGTCCTTACTTACTATCGTCAATAGTAAAATATCAAAAAAAGAAGTATAGAATTGAAGACTTTGCTTTAGAAACTATTTGGCAAAATGATTTAAAATATGAAGAATTTGAAAAATTAAATAATTTTTTTTGGTTTTTTAGTTTGGACCTTAAATCTTCAAAAAAAATCACACAAAAAGTAATCGATAATTGGATTAATCAAAATGATGCTGCTATTACCAAACTGTTCAAGGAGGTTCACTATGCAGACGTTGCAGAGGTATTAGAAGAGGTCAATTTTGAGGAAGCGGTTTACATTATCAAGCTTCTTGATAGTGAAAAAACTTCTGATATTTTAACCGAGTTAGACGAAGATACCAGAGAAAAAATCCTTGAAAATCTTACTGTAAAAGAAATTGTAGGCGAGGTTGTAGAATTGGACACTGATGATGCCGCCGATATTATTGGAGAGCTCTCTGAAGAACTTCAAACAAAAGTAATTGCGGCCTTATCCGATAAAGAATTAGCCGCAGACCTTAAAGAACTTCTTTCTTATGAAGACAACTCTGCCGGAGCATTAATGGCTAAGGAATTAGTTAAGGTTTATGAAACTTGGACGGTAGCTGGTTGTATGCGAAGGATTCGGGGTCAGGCAAAAGACGTTACAAGAGTCCACTCCATTTATGTTGTAGACAAAGAAGATAAATTGGTAGGAAGGCTTTCATTGAAAGACCTCATTATTGCTAAATCCGATCAAAAAATTGCCGAAATATCGAAATTTAAAGTAGACTCGGTAAACGTAAATGAAAAGGACGAAGAGGTGGCTAAAATTATGGCAAAATATGACCTGGAGGCTATACCAGTTGTTGATGATAACAACGTTTTATTAGGAAGGATTACCATTGATGATATTGTAGATGTCTTAAAAGAAGAGGCTGACAAAGATTACCAATTAGCTGCCGGATTGACTCAAGATGTTGATTCCGACGACAGTATATTAGAGTTAACTAGAGCACGATTACCTTGGCTATTCCTCGGATTAATTGGTGGTATTGGTGCCTTTTTAATTATGGAAGGTTTTGATGATGTGTTCAGTAAATATGCTGCCTTGTTCTTTTTTACCCCATTAATTGCGGCAATGGCCGGAAATGTAGGGGTTCAATCTTCTGCGATCATTGTGCAGGGTTTAGCAAATGACGACGTAAAAGGAAGTATTAATTCCCGTCTATTTAAAGAAATGCTCCTTGCCTTATTGAACGGGGTCATCTTAGCTATATTTTTATTCTTATTTGTCTGGGCTTATCAAGGTAGAACCAATACGGCCTTAGCCATTTCGGTATCTCTAGTTGCGGTTATTGTAGTAGCCGGTCTTGTTGGAACTTTTGTTCCTTTATTTCTAAATAAAAGAGGTGTAGATCCAGCTATTGCAACCGGACCCTTCATTACAACTAGTAATGATATTTTCGGAATCTTAATTTACTTTCTTATCGCTAAAATGATTCTTGGAATTTAAAACAGCCCTACTGAATCATCAATAAGGCTGTCTCTCTTTAACTTAGCAATTTAACCCACAAAAAGACTTGTGTCTCTAACAATTATTATCAAATGTAAAAGCGTTTTCAAGATTGTGGAATGTGATTTCTGAATTAAAAACTGTGGGTTTCCGCAATTGGAAAAATTCAATCAATCATTCCTAGTTCTTTTGCCTTAAGAACCAAATCAATATTGTTATTCGCTTCCAGATCAACTCGTAGATTACTCAACTTGCTTTCAATAGAACGCAGCTTTAAATCATCACCATTTGCTTTTTTTATTACACCTTCAAGATTGGATATTTTAGGGTGATTAGGCAACTCTCTCAAAATTTGCAAAGCCACTTCATCCATTTGAATTTGAATTACATTCCTTCTCATTATTTTTTGATGAATCTCATGGGAATAAAACTGATTACCATTTAATACCCTTCGCAGGGCTGTTCCTAACTCTGAAGTATCACAATCGTTTTTTAGAATGTAACCCTCTGGATTTAAATTTTGTATGACATTAAATACTCTATTGGTCTCCGAATGAGCAGAAATGATAATTGTTTTGATTGCTATATTTTCTTTTTTCAATCTCTTAATTAAAGACTCTCCAGAATCTAGATCTCGGTGAGCTCCTGAACACTCAAAACTCAGATCGGTTAGCAATAAATCGAATGATTGGCCCTGTAAATGATTACTTGATTTGATTCTGTTATAAGCACGATAGCAGTTCGTTTCTGAAAAAATGTTTTTATAGCCCATATAACATAAAGAATGCATAAGCCCATCAATAAAAACTTGATGGTTCTCTACCACCAGTATTTTTGGATTCTTTTTCATAGTATTGGTATTTTAATAAATAATTCTGTTCCAAGGTTTGATCCTGTTTTTATGCAGAACATCCCTTCAATCTCCTCCACTCTATCTCTAATGTTTTTTAATCCAATTCCAGATTGAGTCTGATTGGCATCAAACCCTTTGCCGTCGTCAGAAATAGAAACAATGATATTAGAAGAGTCGTATAAAAATGAGATTAGTACATGGTCTGCAAAAGCATGTTTTTCTACATTGTAAATTCCTTCCCGAACCGAAAGGTATATCACGCGTTTAAGAGCGGTATTCAATTGACTCCAATCAACATCATTCAACCCCTGCACATTTAGGTTTAATCCGCTATTTAAATAATCTGAAGTTAAATTTATAATTTGAGATGGAAATGGAATCTCATCAAAAGAAATACTCGTTAATTGGTGAGAAAGACTTCTAACATTTTCTTTAACTCTATGAAGTTGATTCCATTCTTCGGTAAGATTCTTTAGCCGCAACCTTTTGTTAAGCTGAATGATGTCACCAACTACCTCATCATGTAAGGACTTAGCTAGTTTTCTTCGTTCATTTTCCCGAATCTCAATAAATTTAAATTTATTGATCTTATGATACTTTTTTGTTCTCTGCTTCAGTAAAAAGAAACCTAACACACAAAAAAATAGACTACAGCTTACAAGGGTAAAAAACAAAACTGTTTTCTGATCGTAGTTGTTCAACCCGCTTAATATATCTAAATAATAGACTTTGTTGCATGGCGTAACGAATTGGGAAAAAGGTAAAAAGGAAGGAGTCTCTAAAAAAATATTAGAGTCAATGTTAAGATTTAATATGAATTTTGTGGGGGGCTTCATCATACTAATTTAATCGAGCAACCGCTAAACTCTATTTTTTGACTTTACATTGTTTTAATAAATTGCTTAAATTTTATTCAACGTTATTTAAAATTCATTGAATTTTATGTAACAAAAATACGGTTTTGGTTTAAAAAATTAAAATTATTCTTTTAAAAAAAGCAACTATTTAATTTCAATCTTTTGAAAGATATCCCAAAGAACAACACCACAACTTACAGAAATATTCAGGGAATGCTTAGTACCAATCTGAGGTATCTCCAATACCATATCACAGCAGTTAACAACGTCTTGTTGAACACCCTTAACCTCATTCCCAAAAACAACGGCATATCTACCTCTGGGTGATGGTGAAAACTGATTTAACTTCATACTGTTCTCTGCTTGCTCAATGGCAATTGTGGTTACTTCTTTCGATTTTAGGGCCTTCAATACGTCCAAAGTATTTTCTGCATATTCCCAATCGACCGAATCAGTTGCTCCTAAAGCGGTTTTATGAATGTCTTTGTGTGGTGGAGTGGCGGTAATGCCGCAAAGAAAGATTTTTTCGATACGAAAAGCATCCGAAGTACGAAAAACAGACCCAATATTATTTAAGCTTCTGATATTATCCAAAACCACAATTATTGGGGTCTTTTCTGATGACTTGAATTCATCAATTGACAACCTGTTTAACTCGTTATTTTTTAGTTTTCGCATAGATATGAAATGAAAAGATTTGACTTGTGAATAACTTGAATATTACAGAACATCAAACTTTTATATCTTAGCAAAACTAACGCAAATTTTCCTAATAATTTTGGTAAAAAAACAAGGTAAAAAGGTTACTCCTTTAATGAAACAATACAACGCAATTAAAGCGAAGTATCCTCAGGCCATGTTGTTATTTCGGGTTGGAGATTTCTATGAAACGTTTGGAGAAGATGCCAAAAAAGCCGCTCAGGTTTTGGGAATTGTACTCACTAAAAGAGGAAACGGAAGTGAATCAGAGACGGCCCTTGCGGGATTTCCTCACCATTCCTTAAACACCTATTTACCGAAGCTTGTCAAAGCTGGCCTTCGAGTTGCTATATGCGATCAATTGGAAGACCCTAAGAAGACAAAAACTATTGTCAAGAGAGGTGTAACAGAACTGGTGACGCCTGGCGTTTCTTTACACGATGAAGTTCTTGAGTCGAAAAGTAATAACTTCCTCGCCTCCATACATTTTGATAAAAAATATATCGGAATATCATTCCTAGATATTTCAACAGGAGAATTTGTGCTTTCTGAAGGAAATGAAGAGTACATCGATAAATTACTTCAGAACTTCCATCCCAGTGAAGTTTTGGTACAAAAACAACACAAAAAACGCTTTGAAGAAGCCTTTGGACCCAATTTCTATTGTTTCTATTTAGATGATTGGGTTTATCAACCGGCATTTGCCAATGAAACCTTACAAAACCTGTTCAACGTTTCCAATTTAAAAGGGCTCGGAATTGACGATTTGTCGAGAGGAATTGTTGCTTCTGGTTCCATAATCCATTACATCACAGAAACGCAACACAACGAATTATCTCATATTAAATCGCTTCATCGAATTTTAGAAGATAATTACGTCTGGATGGATCGGTTTACCACAAGAAACCTAGAATTATTTTATCCAAATTCAGAAAATGCAGTTACACTTTTGGATATTATCGATAAAACAATTACCCCTATGGGGGGCCGATTATTGAAAAGATGGCTCGCCTTTCCTTTAAAAAATATTGTTGAAATCAATGAGCGTCAAGAATTGGTGAAATTATTTATCGATGATGATGAACTATTTGAACTCATAAATAATCAGCTCAAAGAAATATCAGATTTAGAGCGATTAACCTCCAAAATATCGACCCAAAAAGCGTCTCCAAAAGAAGTTGTGCTGCTCAAAAACTCCTTGGTTTCCATCGATCCGTTACGAGAACGGTTTTTAACTCATGACCAAGATACGATTCAAGGGTTGGGGAAACAATTAGTTGACTGTTCAGGTCTAATTGAAAAAATCTCTGAAACGCTAATCGAAGATTCCCCGGTAAACGCAAATAAGGGGAATTTTATTCGGCAAGGCGTATCAACAGAGCTAGATGAACTCAGATTGCTCGCCGATTCAGGGAAAGCCTACCTAGACCAAATGCTGGAGCGCGAAACTGAAAAAACAGGAATTACAAGCCTCAAAATAGCTTTTAATAACGTTTTTGGGTACTACATTGAGGTTCGAAATACCCATAAAGATAAAGTTCCGGAAGAGTGGATCCGAAAACAAACGTTGGTTAGCGCAGAACGATATATTACTCCAGAATTAAAGGAATACGAGGCAAAAATCTTATCGGCAGAAGAGAAAATTCAAGTTCTCGAAACTGAAATTTATGACAAACTGTTACAATACATTCTCCAATTCATCAATCAAATTCAAAAAAACGCACGAGGTATTGCTAAAATCGATTGTTTAGTTGGCTTCAGTAAATTGGCAATTGACAACAATTACGTCAAACCGATTATCGATGAGTCCACAGATTTAGAAATCATTAAAGGGCGACATCCTGTTATCGAAAAGCAGCTTCCTTTAGATCAAGAGTATATTGCTAACGACATCATTTTAAACCAATCGAACCAACAAGTTATCATGATTACCGGTCCAAATATGTCTGGTAAATCAGCCATTTTACGTCAAACTGCCCTTATTGTACTGTTGGCGCAAATGGGTAGTTATGTTCCAGCTACAAATGCACGAATTGGGGTGATAGATAAAATATTCACTCGGGTAGGAGCGAGCGATAATATCTCCATGGGAGAATCAACATTCATGGTGGAAATGAATGAAACTTCTGCTATTTTAAATAATATTTCAGAAAGAAGTCTGGTGTTGTTAGATGAAATCGGAAGGGGAACTGCTACTTACGATGGAATTTCTATTGCATGGGCTATCACCGAGTATCTCCATGAACACCCCGCTAAAGCCAAAACCCTTTTTGCAACGCATTATCACGAACTAAATGAAATGACCAATACGTTTTCACGAATTAAGAACTTTAATGTGGCGGTAAAAGAGTTGGACGACACGATTATTTTCCTAAGAAAACTAGTTCCTGGAGGAAGTAACCATAGCTTCGGAATTCATGTAGCAAAATTAGCTGGAATGCCTAGTGTGGTAGTTCATAAAGCCTCAAAGATTTTGAAACAATTGGAGAAACAACATCATAATAATGAGGTTGAACAAATGCTAAAAAATACGCAATACGACGATCTTCAGCTCAGTTTTTTTCAGTTAGATGACCCGTTGCTGGAAGATATCAGAGAAGAAATTTTATCTACCAATATTGATACACTTACGCCTATTGAGGCCTTAATGAAACTTAACGAAATTAAGCGAATGCTATCTAAAAAGTAAACAAAAAAAGAGAGCCATACTCTCAAAATGGCTCTCTGATTGTTTAATAAAAATTAGTAAATTATTACATAAAACACCCGTTTACAGTGTAAACTATAAACTAAATCTTCTGTAAGATTGTGTGATTTCTGGTTTTTCTAGCTGACTATAACAACCTATTGGTTGCATCCACAAAATTTCTGTAGATCGACTCAAATTTTAGCAAATCATAGAAATTGTATGGTGTGTCATACGTAGTGTTCACCACATTTAGATTTTGGATACCTGTAATACCCATACCTTCGATGAATTGAAAATCAGTCAATTCCAGGTTTTCTTGAGCAATAATGGTTTCCTCGTTTGTTTTTCTGTTTAAAACATAAACCTTAGCATTCACAACTTCTGTGTTCACTAATTTATTGATTTCTGTTTTTACATAAAACATGTAGTTGTGGGAAGGTCTTTGGCCAAGCTCTTGCTCAGACAACATTGCCATCACATTAACAGTATTTAAATCTAATTTTGATTTTTTCTCGACTCTGTTGAAAGATAGTAAAATAAAAAGTACAACAGACAGTACTGCAAGGGATTTAGGGGATTTCATGTTAATAATTTTACGATTAGGGACGGTAAAAGTACAAAAAAAATAATATTAGCCCAAAAAAAGTAAAAATATTTTGCTTTTACTAATAATTTTACGTAGCGTAAGTGCCTACTTGTCATGGAGATTTCTTTATCTTTGTCGCATGATTTTAGTTCCCTACTTCATTGGTGCTCCTGAGGTTTTTGTAATCCTTTTGATTGTGGTTATGCTTTTTGGTGCCGATAAAATCCCTGAGATTGCAAGGGGTTTGGGTAAAGGAATGCGTCAGATTAAAGATGCGACCAATGAAATCAAAAGGGAAATCAATGATAGTGCAGTAAAAAACGATATTGACACTTCGTTGGTTCAAGATATTAAGAAGGATGTTGCTGAGTTAAATGATAACATTGATGACCTTACTGGTCCTATCAAAAGAAACCGATAACTACTTTACTCGGGTTAATGTTAAACCATCTCTTATTGGAAGAAGAACTGTTTCAATGCGGTCGTCTTGGTTGAGTTTTTTGTTATATTCTAACAAGACTTTGGTGTCCAAATCTTTTGGATCTAGTTTCTCTATGACTTTTCCGCTCCACAACACATTATCGGTCAAAATAAGGCCTCCAGAAGTCATTTTGGGTAGAATCAAATCGAAATACTTGATGTAATTTGATTTATCTGCATCAATAAACACCATATCGAATGCTTCGTTCATATCTGGAATTATTTCCAATGCATTTCCTACCAAGGATACAATCTGATTCTTGTAATCGGATTTATTAAAATATTTCTGTTGAATTTCTTGCAATTCCTCATTGATGTCGATGGTAAAAATCATTCCATTAGTCGATAAGCCTTCGGCCAGACATAACGTGGCATAGCCAGTATATGTTCCTATCTCCAAAATTCGCTTAGGTCGAACAATTTTGGAAAGCAATGATAGTAATCTTCCTTGGTAAGCACCACTTAACATTCTCGGATTTAAAACCTTTTGCCAGGTTTCTCGGTGTAATTCTTTGAGAAGCTCGGGCTCTGCTTGTGAATGTGCAACTGCGTAATCGTCAATATTTTCTGGTAAAAAGTGCATAGAATCTTAGTTAAAACCTCGAGGTTTTTTATACATCATTAAGCCCAGCTACTGTACAACTGTACAAACAATCTGCATAATGATCTGTCCATTTATCCGATTGAAGAAGCGGGGTAATGCGTATTGGTAACTTCTGCACCAAAGATAAAATTAATTTTTAGGGTTTATAGCAATGCAATCCGAGCGTCTGCGCATGTCTACAAGATAAATTATTTCCCATTTTCCGTTATTGTCGAAAAGTTGAAAGGAATTAGCTCCACAATGACTAAATTTTTCATTCAAATAGAACTCGTAAGGGGTCCAAACTGAAGCTAAATTTCCATCAATCTTAATATCATATGACAATAGTTTTTCGAAGTAGTTATTCTCTGGTTTTTTGTTTGCAATTGCCGTAAGAAAATCTTTTGCTTTTTGCGTTCTAAGAACCTTTATTCCATCTTTTGTTGAAGAGGTGGTTTGAATTTTTAAATCTTTATGAATCGTAGTTCTGATTTTCGAACTATCACCATAATGCAACCCTTCAAAAAACGAATCAATAACATTTTTGATCGCTGCTTCCTTTCTATTTTCCTGGGCGTGAATCTCTGTTAAGGCTAAAAAAGCCAAAACAAATACAATTAATTTTTTCATGATTGGTCTTTTTAAATGGAGGAAAAAGATAGTCAATTATTCATCGTAATTTAAATCCGAATAAAAATATCGAAAATATAATTCCTTTGATATTTAGTACATTTGTGGTCCTTAATGAAATACTTATGTCAACCGCGAAAAAACAATACAAAAGAATTACTGTAAAATCTCTTGTAGACATGAAAGCCAACAAGGAAAAAATTTCCATGCTCACGGCTTACGATTTTACCATGGCGCGAATTCTAGATAATGCTGGAATTGATGTGATTTTGGTTGGTGATTCTGCTTCCAATGTAATGGCCGGTCACGAAACAACACTTCCAATTACATTAGATCAAATGATTTATCATGCAAGTTCTGTTGTTCGCGGTATTGATCGCTGTTTGGTGGTGGTAGATTTGCCGTTTGGTAGTTATCAATCAGACCCCAAAGAGGCGCTTCGTTCTGCCATTCGAATTATGAAAGAAAGTAGAGCACACTCTATCAAATTAGAGGGTGGAAAAGAAGTTAAAGAATCTATTAAGCGAATTTTAAATGCTGGTATTCCAGTTATGGGCCATTTAGGTCTAACACCTCAATCCATCTATAAATTCGGAACGTATACTGTTAGGGCCAAAGAGGAAGAAGAAGCTGAAAAACTAATGGAAGACGCCCTGATGCTGGAACGCTTAGGATGTTTCGCAATCGTGTTGGAGAAAGTTCCTGCTGATTTGGCTAGAAAAGTAGCAGAATCTGTTTCGGTTCCAGTTATTGGAATTGGCGCTGGAAATGGGGTAGACGGACAGGTTTTAGTTACACATGACATGGTAGGAATGACCCATGAATTCAACCCTAGGTTCTTACGAAGATATCTTGACTTGTATCACGATATGACAAACGCTTTCACTTCTTACATTTCCGATGTTAAAAGCGGAGATTTTCCAAATGAGAACGAACAGTATTAACTTCGGATTCTAAATGGTATGAAAATTCTTCATTTAGACACCAATCACAAACTTCTTATTGATCAGTTAGCTGATGCTGGGTTTCAAAATGATGAAGATTATACATCTTCAAAATCAGAAGTAGAAGCTAAAATTCATGAATATGATGGGATCATTATTCGAAGTCGTTTTTCCATTGATAAAACCTTTTTAGATAAGGCAACCAACCTTAAGTTCATTGGTCGAGTAGGAGCGGGGCTAGAAAACATTGACTGTGAGTATGCAGAAAAAAAGCTTGTAAAACTCATTGCCGCTCCAGAAGGGAATAGCAATGCGGTTGGTGAACATGCGCTAGGATTATTACTTTCTTTAATTAACAAACTCAATAGTGCCGATCGTCAAGTTCGAAAAGGGAGGTGGCTTCGAGAAGAAAATCGTGGATTGGAATTAGACAAAAAAGTGGTTGGACTCATAGGATATGGGAATATGGGAAAGGCATTTGCTAAAAAACTTCGCGGTTTTGATGTTGATGTCATCTGCTATGATATTCAATCGGGAGTTGATGATGAAAACTGTAAGCAAGTTTCCTTAGAAGAGCTTCAGGAAAAAGCAGATGTGTTAAGCCTACACACACCGCAAACACCTTTAACAAAAGGAATGATCAACACAGAATTTATCGCTGGTTTTAAAAAACCTTTTTGGTTGATTAATACGGCTAGGGGATCGGCGGTTGTGACCAAAGATTTGGTTCAGGCGCTCAAAACAAAAAAGATTTTAGGCGCAGGTCTGGATGTTTTAGAGTATGAAAAATCTTCCTTTGAAAACCTATTTGACTCCAACGAGATTCCAGTAGATTTTAAATTCCTAATCCAATCTGAAAATGTAATACTTACACCTCACGTGGCTGGATGGACCATTGAAAGCAAGTTGAAGCTTGCCCAAACCATTGTTGACAAAATCAAAAAACATTTTATTTAATTAATTGATTATCAAGCGTTTAAATTTACACTACCTTTAGTTTAGCTTTTCAACCACAAAATCAACCAAAAATGCAATACGAAGCTAAGTCAGTAACAGAATACCTAGAACAAATCCCTGAAAACCGAAAACCTATCATCGAAAAGATTCGTGTGAAGATTAACGACAACCTTCCAAAAGGATTTGAAGAGGGAATGAATTACAAAATGATTGGGTATTATGTACCACACTCTATATACCCTGATGGGTATCATTGCGATCCAAAATTACCACTTCCATTCATGAATATTGCTTCACAGAAAAACTCCATCAATTTGTATCATATGGGTATATATGCCAATAAAGAATTATTAGATTGGTTTGTCAGGGAATATCCGAAGCATTGCAAAACAAAATTAGATATGGGTAAAAGTTGTATCCGATTTAAAAAAATGGATCAGATTCCATATGACCTCATTGGCGAGCTTGCCTCTAAAATGACATCGGAAGAATGGATATCAATTTATGAATCATCAATTAAAAAATAAAGCATGAAACGGGCAACAGGAATTGGTGAATTGTTTTTTAATACGGATGATCCAAAAGCAACAAAAGAATGGTATAAAATGCACCTCGGATTAAATACTGATGATTGGGGCTGTACATTTTAGCGGAAGAATGAAAAGGGTGAAAAATGTTCTACTTAGTGGAGTCCTTTTGATAAGAAGACCAGGTATTTTGAGCCTTCTAAAAAAGATTTTATGTTCAATTACAGGATTGCTAACCTTGAAGCTTTACTTATTGAATTGAAGAAGGGTGGTGCGGCTATAGCAGGAGAAATGCAAGAATTTGACTATGGAAAATTTACCTGGATTTTTGATAATGAGGGGAATAAAATAGAATTATGGGAGCCAATTGATAGTGCTTTTGAGTAAATTTGAAATCGAATTAAATCGTAAATAAAAGCATCATGAATTTTCTTTCTAACCATCCAACAGAAGTTCTAATCTTACTTTTTTTAATTGTTACCTTCTTGCAATCGGGAATTGACAAACTAACAGACTGGAAGGGAAATCTAGATTTTATAAAAGGACATTTTGCAAACTCACCTCTTAAAAACAGTGTTCCTTTGTTGTTAGGAATCATATTGATATTGGAAGTTGCAGCTGGAATATTAATGATTATTGGTGTTTACCAATTATATACTTCTGGTGCAAAAGAAATGGCATTACTTGGAGTGGAACTTTCTGCTATTAGTTTAATTTGTCTTTTAATCGGTCAACGATTAGCAAAAGATTATGCTGGAGCGATGACCTTGGCAGTTTACTTTATCATCACACTTTGGGGTGTGTTTTTGCTCCATAGCTAAAACCTATAGTTGTTTAGCTTTAAAATAAACAACGTTTATTTAAATCAGCGTTTTTAAGACCAGTGTATTAGACGATTGTTTTAAGGTAAGGTGTTTGTCTTGTTGAGTGGGTGAAAAACTCTTAAACAGGCTTATTTGGCTTTTTTCAAGACATA
>JALQZD010000166.1 GCA_023258495.1 Polaribacter sp. | reverse complement strand
TATTGGAAGTATTGTTACGATGTTTGCCACCACCTATATCCCAATAAATAAAAACACAGGAACGAAACTGTTGGTTTCTGTCTTTATTTTTGGCGTGAGTATTATTGGGTTTGGTCTTTCAAATTTATTTTGGCTCAGTGTATTTATGTTATTCATTAGCGGTGCTGCGGATGGCATATCAATGGTTATCCGACAAACCATTTTGCAACTGAAAACTCCGGATGAAATGCGAGGGCGAGTTTCTTCTGTAAATTCGATGTTTGTAGGTTCATCAAACGAGCTAGGCGCATTTGAAAGTGGATTGGCAGCTAAATTGGTGGGTCCGGTAGCGGCAGTTGTCTTTGGTGGATCTATGACCTTATTAACCGTTTTTGCAACTAGTTATTTAAATCCGACGCTTCGAGATTTGGATTTAACCAAAGATATTGAGGAGCACGAAAAGGAAGAATAATTAATCCAGAATTTTTGTTGGCAACCCATCAATACTAGTCTGATTCTTCTCGGTCCAGTATGCTTTAATTCCGTCTTTACCCTTTTCGTTAGCCCAGTCATTTAGTTCCTTTCGTTCACCTTTATATTTGAAAAAGGGAATTGACATTCCGCAAGAGGTTTGAGCGGATTCAATGGAGATATCAAAAATTTGTCGAGTTCCTGGTAAAATAGTAAAGTGTTGTGCCACTTCTTCCCAATTAGAATCAGATGGCTTCACCTCTTTTCCACTTCCATACAAACGCAAAATATTTGGGGCCCCTTCAAAAGAACAGAACATTATGGTAATGCGGTTTTTTGCCAATAGATGGGCTGCGGTTTCGTTTCCGCTTCCAGTTACATTTAACCACAACACTCGTTTTCCATCAATTACCTTAAAAGAATCCATTCCCTTCGGGGATAGATTTATTCGCCCGTCTTCCGCAGCAGTCGCAACAAAGAAAATTTTTTGAGCTTCGATGAACTTTTGAAGCCGAGGACTGAGTTTATCATAAAATTTTGCCATGATGGATAGAATTTAAAACCAAAGTAAAAATACAACTAATAAACCGATAGTTTATTTACCTTTAAACCATAAATTCAATTCATGGACTACGGATTTTTATCAATTTTACCTCCTGTTGTAGCGATCATTTTAGCCTTACGAACCAAGCAAGTGTATATCGCATTATTATTCGGAATTTGGTTTGCATGGTTCATCATAAACGGGTGGAACCCACTTCAGGGAACCTTAGCTATGATCGAGGCTTTGGTGGATGTTTTTCAGTCAAAAGGAAACACTAGGACGATTATGTTTAGTGCGTTGGTGGGCGCTCTGTTGATATTTATTCAGTATTCTCGAGGAGTAGAAGGATTCATATCGTTACTGAACAAAAGGTTAGAAAAACTTGAATCTAAGAGAAGCGGGTATGCGCGAGTAATGGTTCAGGTGCTGGCTACACTAACTGGAATATTATTGTTTGTAGAAACAAGCATTAGTTCATTAACTGTTGGAACGCTATACAGACCAGTATTTGATAAGCTAAAAATCCCACGTGAAAAACTAGCTTATATTGCGGATTCCAGTTCTGCGCCATCATCCATATTAATTCCATTTAATGCCTGGGGCGCATTTATCATGGGGCTTTTGTTGACGCACGGAATTGACAAGCCTTTTTCGGTTATGATTTCCTCAATAGCTTATAATTTCTATCCGTTATTGGCAATCGGATTGGTGTTTTTTGTTGTTCTATCTCGAAAGGACTTTGGTCCTATGAAACAAGCTGAAAAAAGAACTTTAGAAACAGGCGCATTAATGAATCCAAACGCAAAACCCATGGTTTCTGACGAGGTAACGTCTTATCCGCCAAAAGAAGGAATTCCGGCGAGGGCTACGAATATGATTGTTCCTTTAGCTGTGATGGTCTTAATGATGCCTATCAACTTAATATATACGGGCTGGAATTCTGTAAAAGAAAGCTCATCTTTTTTGAATCACGTTTCGCAAGCTATAGGTGAAGGATCTGGTTCGTCATCTGTTTTATATGCTGTGATTACAGCCATTTTAGTCGCGATAACCATGTATTTCATTCAAGGCATTTTGAAACCTAAAGAGGCCATTGATTTAACCTTAAAAGGAATTAGTGAATTGATGCCTTTGGCCTTACTGATGTTATTAGCATTTGCAATTGGTGATGCGTGTAAAACACTTGAAACAGGGCAGTATGTTGCCGATGTGACCAAGGGATGGTTGACTCCAGAATTACTTCCGGCTGTGGTTTTTGTAATTAGTTCATTTATTGCTTTCTCAACTGGAACATCTTGGGGAACCTTTGCTATTATGTTGGCAATTTCCATTCCGATGGCGACTATTAATGATGCAAACTTGACAATTGTAGTAGCGGCAACTTTAGGTGGTGGAATTTTCGGAGATCACTGTTCACCGATTTCGGATACGTCGATTATTTCATCTATGGCATCAGCGAGCGATCATATTGATCATGTAAAAACGCAATTACCTTATGCGCTTTTTGGAGGGATAGTTACCACAATTTTATATTTAATTATCGGATTTTTAGGCTAATACTACTTAGCGAGAATTCCCTTTTTGTTAAGAGTTTTAATCATTCGTAAAGCGCCTTCTTTGATCGTATTGGCTTTAAAGGTAAACGTCTTTTCATAAAGCATATTTCCTTGGAAAAAAGTCACTTGAAATCGATTATTAAGCGGGAACAAATCAGGCTGAATGAATTCCACTTTAGCAAAGGAGTTTGCAGGTAAAACCGCTAGTTTTTTGCGTAGTAATGAAGTTTTTTTTGTTTCTGAGAATCCCTGAGAAACAACCACCACCATTTCTAAATCACCATCTTTTTTATTGATGAGATAGACATTCCAGTCGTCGGTTTTGTAGACATCATTGTATTCGCGAACAATAGCGAGATCAACTCCGCTTACCTTAGGTATGTGGATGTCTTTTTTCAGGATTAAAAAGAAGATTTGAACTGCTCTAAGAAACGCACGTCGTTTTCGTAAAACATTCTAATATCTGGAATTTGATATAACAACATCGCAATACGCTCGATCCCCATTCCGAAGGCATACCCAGAATATTTGGTTGGATCAATATTACAATTCTTTAGCACGTTTGGATCCACCATTCCGCACCCCATAATTTCTAACCACCCGGTTCCTTTTGTGATTCTATAATCGGTTTCAGTTTCAAGACCCCAATAAATATCGACCTCAGCACTTGGCTCTGTGAAAGGAAAATACGAAGGACGTAATCGGATTTTCGATTTTCCGAACATTTCTTTAGTAAAGAATAGTAAGGTTTGCTTTAAATCGGCAAAAGAAACATTAGTATCCACGTATAGTCCTTCAATCTGATGAAAAATACAGTGTGACCTGGCAGAGATATCTTCATTTCTAAATACACGGCCTGGAGAAATCGTACGAATAGGCGGCTCATTGTTTTCCATATAACGAACCTGAACAGAAGACGTATGGGTTCTTAATAACACATTATCTTTTGCTTCTTTTGATTTTTCGATGAAAAAGGTGTCCTGCATATCTCTTGCAGGATGGTATTCTGGCAAATTAAGCGCGGTAAAGTTGTGCCAATCATCTTCAATTTCAGGACCTTCAGAAATGGTGAATCCGATTCGGTTAAAGACATCAATGATCTTGTTTTTCACAATAGAAATAGGATGACGAGAACCCAATTGAATAGGTTCCCCCGGACGAGATAAATCACCATATTTCAATTCAGCCATGGTTTGACTATCCAAACTGGACTGAAGCGCCTTTACTTTTTCTTCTGCATTCTTCTTTAATTGATTTAATGCTTGTCCGAATTCCTTACGCTGCTCTGGAACCACATTTTTAAATTCGGAGAAAAGGGATTTTAAAATTCCCTTGCTACCTAAATATTCAATTCGAAAAGACTCAACCTCTTCTTTTGTTTGGGCTGTAAAAGCGTCAACTTTTTGTAAAAGCTCTTCTACCTTGTTTAACATTTCGTCTACAATTGAAGCTACAAATTTACACTATTTAGGTGTTTTTTTGATTGCTTTTGAGCGCGAATACAAAGACGGTAACGAAATCGATTGAAAACAGGGGTTTACAGCGAATAATTTCGCTAAAAAAAATTTAACATATTGAAAAATAACTATCTTTGCTGGACCAAAAAATTATATAATTCATAAAAAAACATGGATAAAAATATTGAAATGAAAATTGAAGGCTTCATGGACCTCGTAAGACAACGCAATGGTCATGAACCCGAATTCTTACAGGCTGTTCAAGAAGTAGCAGAAACTGTAATCCCTTATATCGTTCAGCACGATATTTACCACGGTAAAAACATTCTTTTACGAATGGTTGAACCTGAGCGATTGATTTCTTTTCGAGTTTCATGGGTGGATGATAGTGGAGAAATTCAAGTGAACCGAGGATATCGTGTACAGATGAATTCTGCAATTGGACCTTATAAAGGAGGATTGCGTTTTCACCCAACAGTAAATGCCAGTATTTTGAAGTTTTTGGCTTTTGAACAAGTATTTAAGAACTCTCTAACGACCCTTCCAATGGGTGGTGGTAAAGGAGGATCTGATTTTGATCCTAAAGGAAAATCAGACAATGAAATCATGCGTTTTTGCCATGCGTTTATGACTGAATTATACAGACATATTGGACACAACACTGATGTGCCAGCGGGTGATATTGGTGTGGGCGCGAGAGAAATCGGATTCATGTTTGGTATGTATAAGAAATTAAATAACACGTTTACAGGAGTATTGACCGGTAAAGGCCAGTCTTGGGGCGGATCTTTAATTCGTCCTGAAGCGACTGGATACGGAAATGTATACTTCGCAGAAAATATGTTGAATACAAAGGGCGATTCCTTCGAAGGTAAAACCGTTGTAGTTTCTGGATCGGGTAATGTAGCCCAATACGCAGCAGAAAAAGCGATTCAATTAGGGGCTAAAGTGGTTACTTTCTCTGATTCATCAGGGTATATTTATGATGAAGAAGGAATTGATGGTGAAAAACTAGCCTTCGTTATGGAATTGAAAAACGTGAAACGCGGAAGAATTCACGAGTATGTTGAAAAATATCCAAATGCGAAATTCTTCAAAGGAGAAAGGCCTTGGGGCGTAAAGTGTGATGTGGCTTTACCGTGTGCAACGCAAAATGAATTGAATGGTGAAGAGGCAAAAACACTAGTTGCCAATGGTTGTATTTGTGTTAGTGAAGGCGCAAACATGCCGTCAACTCCAGAAGCAATCCACGAATTTAACAAAGCAAAAATCCTATTTGCGCCCGGCAAAGCGTCAAATGCTGGAGGTGTAGCTACATCTGGATTGGAAATGAGTCAGAATTCATTACGTATGAGCTGGACAAGAGAAGAGGTAGATGCTCGATTAAAAGAAATCATGAGTAATATCCATAAATCTTGTTTAGCATATGGTAAAGATGAAGATGGATTCATCGATTACGTTAAAGGTGCTAACATCGCTGGATTCGTAAAAGTTGCTGACGCAATGTTAGCTCAAGGAATTATCTAAAAGCATTTAATTATAATTCAAAGGCGCATCAATTTTTTGACGCGCTTTTTTTATTTTTATACGTCAGAAAATCAAGTGATGTCAGAACTAAAAAAGCATAAGAATTTTGTTATAGAAGGTATTCATGGAAAACCTATTGTTACTGATGTCTTCTACACAGAGGATGGAACCCTAAAACCTATTGTAATTTTTTGTCATGGCTATAAAGGATTTAAAGACTGGGGAGCTTGGAATTTAATGGCAGAGCGTTTTGCCCATTCCGGATTTTTCTTTGTGAAATTCAATTTTTCACACAATGGTGGCACCCTGGAGCAACCCGTTGACTTTCCAGATTTAGAAGCCTTCGGAAACAACAACTACACCAAAGAACTTGACGACTTAGATTCAGTTTTGAACTGGATAGGTGATGTGGAAGAATATAGTAACGAAATTAAAAAAGAGTCAATTACATTGATTGGCCATAGTCGAGGGGGAGGGATTGTTTTGTTAAAATCAAACGAAGATTCTAGAATTTCAAAGGTAATTACCCTAGCATCTGTTTGTGATTTTGCCAAAAGAACCGGGACATTTAGTGAATTGGAGCAATGGAAAAATAATGGTGTGAAATATGTTGTAAATGGCCGAACAAAACAACATATGCCTCATTTTTATCAGTTTTATGAAGATTTTGTGGAAAACCAAGATCGATTAAATATTGAAAACGCGACCAAGAACCTTGCTATTCCGCACTTGATTATTCACGGGGATAAAGATACTTCTGTAAAAATAGATGAGGCTGAAGCATTGAGAAGCTGGAACCCTTCAGCGACCTATGAAATTATTCTGGGGGCAGATCATGTCTTCAATGTGAAGCACCCTTGGGAAGAAGATTATATGTCAGAAGATCTGAATACTGTAGTCCAAAAATCGATTGATTTTCTAATAAGATAGTGGAGCATATCGGATTCGAACCGATGGCCTCTACGCTGCCAGCGTAGCGCTCT
>JALQZD010000036.1 GCA_023258495.1 Polaribacter sp. | reverse complement strand
CCAACGTACGGAATGTATAAAGTTTTGGCAAATACCAATGATGTAGGATTGATTGAGATTCCGCTATTGCCTTCATTTCAGCCAGATGTGGATTCAATTTTGAAAAAACAAACTGCAGAAACTAAACTGTTGTTTTTGTGTTCTCCGAATAATCCGTCTTCTAATAGTTTTGAAGCTTCAAGGATTGAAAAGTTGATTAAAGGATTCGACGGAATCGTAGTAATCGATGAGGCCTATATTGATTTTTCTAATGAAGAAAGCTGGGTTCAAAAAATTGAAGAATTTCCTAATTTGATCGTGACTCAGACGCTTTCTAAAGCCTACGGATTGGCAGGAATTCGATTGGGAATCTGTTTCGCATCCGAAGAAATCATTTCGATTTTAAATAAAATCAAACCACCTTATAATGTGAACCAATTGACGCAGGATGCCGCCTTAAAGGCATTATTAAATCCAAAAAAGGTTCAACAAGAAATTGAAATTATCAAATCGGAAAGATCTGTTTTAATAGATAAGTTAAAAGAGATTGCTATTATCAATAAGATTTATCCCTCAGATGCGAATTTCTTATTGGTAGAAGTTGATGACGCGAATAAACGTTATGATGAATTAATTGCGAAAGGAATCGTAGTTAGAAATCGTAGTAATCAAACGCACTGTGATAATTGCCTTCGATTTACGGTTGGTACACCAGAAGAAAATAGAGAATTAGTAAATGCTTTAAAATCATTACAGCATGAAAAAAGTATTATTTATAGATAGAGACGGAACTTTAGTTATTGAGCCACCAATTGATTATCAATTAGATAGCTTTGAAAAATTAGCATTTTATCCGAAAGTATTTCAGTATCTAAGTAAAATTGTGAAAGAGCTCGATTTCGAATTGGTATTGGTTACCAACCAAGACGGACTTGGGACAGACAGTTATCCGGAAGATACCTTCTGGCCCGTACACAATTTTGTGATGAGCACATTTGAGAAAGAAGGCATCGTATTCAAAGAGCAAATCATTGATCGAACCTTTGCTGCGGATAATGCTCCGACACGAAAACCAAATACAGGTTTATTAACCGAATACATCAAAGGTGAATATGATCTTACAAATTCCTATGTAATTGGTGATCGTTTAACGGATGTTGAATTGGCGAAAAACTTGAAGGCAAAGGGAATATTCATCAATACACATCCAGAAGTAGGAGCTGAAGAAATTTCAGTAAAAAAAGAAGAATTGGATGATGTGATTGCGCTAGAAACGGATAGTTGGGAAACCATTTATAACTTTTTGAAGGTTTCTGATCGTACCGGAAGTATAGTTCGTAATACCAATGAAACGCAAATCCAAATTGATGTTAATCTTGATGGAACAGGGAAAAGTACCATCGATACCGGAATTGCATTTTTTGATCATATGTTAGATCAATTGGCTAGACATGGACAATTAGACTTAAACATTCAGGTGAAAGGTGATTTGGAAGTAGATGAACACCACACCATAGAAGATACTGCTATTGCCCTGGGTGAAGTTTTTGCTAAAACTTTGGGAAATAAATTAGGTATTGAACGCTATGGGTTCTGTTTACCGATGGATGATTGTTTAGCCCAAGTATCTATTGATTTTGGAGGTCGAAACTGGTTAGTTTGGGAGGCGGAATTCAATCGTGAAATGATTGGTAAAATGCCAACAGAAATGTTTATGCATTTTTTCAAATCCTTCACTGATGGTGCGAAATGTAACTTAAATATTAAAGCTGAAGGAACCAACGAGCACCACAAGATTGAAGCTGTTTTTAAGGCTTTTGCAAAAGCTATTAAAATGGCCGTAAAGCGTGATGTTGAAAAAATGATTTTACCCTCTACTAAAGGAATGCTGTAATGAAATTAGTCATTATCAATTACGGAGCCGGAAATATTAAGAGTATTCAGTTTGCCTTTAAACGATTAGGTGTTGATGCCATTCTTTCTGATGACAGAGACGAAATAATAAAGGCTGATAAAGTGATTTTTCCAGGTGTTGGAGAAGCAAGTTCGGCAATGAAAAAATTAAAAGAATCTGGCCTTGATGCAGTAATCCCAAATTTGAAACAACCTGTTTTAGGAATTTGCTTGGGAATGCAATTGATGTGTCGTTCAACAGAAGAAGGAAACACTAAAGGATTAGAGATTTTTGACGTAGATGTAAACCGATTTTCGAATGCTGTAAAAGTACCACAAATGGGTTGGAATTCGATTCAGGATTTAAAGTCTGATTTATTTAAGGGTATATCAGAAAATGCATATATGTATTTGGTACACAGCTATTATGCTGAAGATACATCCGAAACTATAGCAACATCTTTTTATGAAAAGAAATATGCAACTGCATTGCAAAAAGATAATTTCTATGGAGTACAGTTTCACCCTGAAAAAAGTGGGAAGGTAGGAGAGAAAATATTAGAAAACTTTTTAAAGTTAGATATTAAAAGTTAGATATATAAAAGTAAAACGCTATGAAAAATGAATTAATTAATCGAACAAAGTTATTTGCTTTGGATTGCTGGAAGTTTTGTTTTAAAATACCAAAATCTAGGGAATATAACGCTTATGTAAATCAGTTAATACGCAGTTCGAGTTCAGTAGGAGCTAATTACAGAGCTTCACAAAGGGCAAAATCAACCGCTGATTTTATAAATAAACTAAAAATAGTTGAAGAAGAAGTTGATGAAAGCATTTATTGGTTAGAGATCTTTGAGGAAATATCTTCTGATTTTAAAAAAGAAATTCAAACTTTAAAATCTGAAGGGAAAGAATTACTAGCAATTACAGTTTCATCAATCAATACAGCTAGAAGAAATCTAAAGAAAAGTAGAGATTAAATATTAGAAATTGAAGTAGAATAAGTTTAGTTTATCTCACTTCTACTATTGTACTTTTAAAATATAACATTATGAGGATAATTCCAGCTATTGATATTATTGACGGTAAGTGCGTTCGGTTAACGCAAGGGGATTATAATACCAAAAAAGTATATAACGAAAATCCGTTAGAGATCGCTAAAGCTTTTGAAGGTGCGGGTATTCAGTATTTACATGTGGTTGATTTAGATGGTGCCAAGGCAAGTTCAATTGTTAATTATAAAACATTGGAGCAGCTGGCGACCAAAACGAATTTAAAGATTGATTTTGGAGGCGGATTAAAATCGGATGAGGATTTAAAAATTGCCTTTGAGTCGGGTGCAAATCAAATAACGGGTGGAAGTATTGCTGTGAAAAAATCTGATATTTTTGAGAATTGGATTCAATCTTATGGAAGTGATAAAATCATTCTTGGAGCCGATTGTAAGAATGAAAAAATTGCAGTTAGCGGCTGGTTGGAAGAAAGTGATTTGAATGTGATTCCGTTTATTTCAAAGTACCAATTCAAAGGAATTGATTATGTTATTTGTACTGATATTTCTAAGGACGGAATGCTGGAAGGCCCATCATTTGACCTATACAAAAGAATATTATCCGAGGTGCCATCGATAAAGCTGATTGCATCGGGAGGAATTTCAAAATTTGATGAACTTCCAAAACTAGCCGAAATGGGCTGTGAGGGTGTTATTATTGGAAAAGCCATCTATGAGAATAGAATTTCGTTGAAAGAATTAGAGAATTTTATTTTAAATACTAACTAAATGTCATTTCGAGCATTACCGAGAAAGAATGAAGTTCGACGAAGGTAGCCTGCGTAGCAGTCGAGAAATCTAAAAAAGACCTTTCGACTGCGCTCAAGGTGACAAAATTATTATGCTTACAAAAAGAATCATACCGTGTTTAGATATCAAAAACGGAAGAACCGTTAAGGGTGTCAACTTTGTGAATTTAATTGATGCTGGTGATCCTGTTGAATTAGGAAAAAAATATGCAGAAGTTGGTGCTGATGAGTTGGTTTTCTTAGATATAACAGCCACTAAAGAGCGTAGAAGGACCATGCATGATATGGTGTTAAAGGTGGCAGAACACGTAAATATTCCATTTACTGTTGGAGGAGGGATCTCTTCCATTGAAGATGTTGATGATTTGTTACATTGCGGGGCTGATAAGGTTTCGATCAATTCATCCGCAGTGAAACGACCTGAATTGGTGAATGAATTGTCTCAGAAATTCGGAAGTCAGTGTATCGTTGTGGCAATTGATGCAAAACAAATTGACGGAGAATGGAAAGTTCACTTAGCGGGTGGGTCCATTCCTACTGATATTGATTTATTCGAATGGGCAAAAGAAGTGGAAGAGCGAGGAGCAGGTGAAATTTTATTTACCTCTATGAATCACGACGGAACCAAAGGCGGATTCGCAAATGAAGCCTTAGCTAAATTATCAGAATTGGTAAATATTCCAATAATTGCCTCTGGAGGAGCAGGATCTGTTCAGCATTTCGTCGATACATTTACCGAAGGAAAAGCTGATGCCGCCTTAGCAGCCAGTGTTTTCCATTTTGGAGAAATCCCAATTACAGACTTGAAAAAAGAACTAAAGAAGAACAATATAGAAGTACGATTATGAATATAGACTTCAACAAACATACAGACGGATTAGTGCCAGCCATCATTCAGGATGCGAAAACGAGAAAGGTTTTGATGCTTGGGTATATGAATCAGGAGGCATTTGATAAAACCGTTGAAACTAATAAAGTCACCTTTTTTAGCCGTACGCAAGGGCGTTTATGGACCAAAGGTGAAGAAAGTGGTAACTTTCTTGAGTTAGTTTCCATTCAAAATGATTGTGATCAGGATACTTTATTGGTTCAGGCAAATCCTGTTGGCCCCACTTGTCATAAGGGGACAGACACGTGTTGGAACGAAGACAATACTGCGAATTACGGATTCTTATCCAAATTAGAGGACGTTATTACGAGCCGTGTAGAAAATGCCGATACTTCAAAATCCTATGTTGCTTCATTGTTTCAAAAAGGAATCAATAAGATTGCTCAGAAAGTAGGTGAGGAGGCTGTAGAAACCGTAATTGAGGCAAAAGACAATAATGACGACTTGTTTTTAAATGAAAGTGCAGATTTATTATTCCATTACCTAATGTTGTTGCAAGCAAAAGGTTATCGTTTGCAGGATGTGGTAAACGTATTGGAGACTAGAGAAAAAAGCGAATAGAAATAAAAATAAATGTTGAAATACAGCATTTAATGGAGTAAAAAATAGACTGAATTTTTTCCATTTTTTTGTTTGTTGAAAATAATATTTATATTTGAAATCGTTAAAACCCCTAAATTATGATTACAAAAGGCTTATCTAAAAGTCACCAGTCTGTATTGAATGCCCTTGGTGACAAGCATTTAACTAGTTTCGAATTATTTAAAAGAGTAGAAAGTATTTCTATTATTTTATCATTGTACAACGTTATAGACGATCTTAAAAACATGGGATTGTTACACAGTTACAATAAAAAAGATGAGAGATATCACTACATCAACACTTAACGTTGATATAACACGAACCAACAATTTAAAAGACACAGTTATTCTGTGTCTTTTTTTATTTTTAGATTCAAATCTGCCGTTTATAGATGTGTTTTCATATTCATAGCCATATTCCAAAAAAAGCAAAATCCGATGTAGAAGACTTGTTTAGTGCTGTTTTCCAATCTGAAGATACTCCTGAATTTTATCATGTCAACGGATTTCAACACCCTTCATTGGCAATAATTACTCAGGAAAATCCTAATCAGATTGTCAATGCCACATGGTCTGTGGCTCCACCCAATTCCTTTGATCCTTCCTTATATTGGAAAGAAAAAGGAGGAAGTACGCTAAACACCAGAGACGATAGTTTATTCTCATTTAAATCAGCTACCTGGAAGAGTGAGGCGGTTTTGAATCAAAAATGTATTGTATTAGTTAATGGATATTTTGAACCTCACAAAGTAGCCAATGTGAGTTATCCATATTTATTACATCGCCCTAATTTCGAAATATTCGGCTTGGTGGGATATTACACAAAACAGAATGACAATTCATTAACATTCAGTATTATAACGACAAAATCTAATGAATTTGTCGGAAAAGTCCATAACGCAGCTCAACGCATGCCCATGAGTATTCTGCCAGAGGATAAAGAATCTATTTTTGATTTGTCTACAGCGTCTGAATTGAAAAATGAATTTCAATTATGCTATTCAGTGCCCTTGAAAGCTAAACCTGTAAGTCGCGCTATTTTAAATTCAAGAATAGACACCAATTCTAATCAATTTCTAAACGATGTTTTTCATCCGATAATCACTGATTTTTAACTTTTTAAATAATCATTATATTTATAGTGATTCATGAAACCATTCCGATTCGTAGTATTGTTGGTTTGCTTTGTTCTGTTGACTTCCTGTCGATGGGGTGAACCAGATATTGATGAATTTGGAAACCCCATAAATCCTGTCGTAGCCAATTCCAGTAATCGAGATCTTGAAGAAATAAAGAAAGAAGGTGTACTTCGTGCCCTTATTGTTTACAGTAGCACCAGTTATTTTTTATATCGAGGTCAACCGATGGGTTTTGAATATGAACTCATCAAATGGCTGGCAGAAGATCTTAATCTAAAATTAGAACTTATTATTTCTGAAGATTTAGATACCCAGTTTGAGGTATTGAATCGAGGAGATGTGGATATTATTGCTCAGGGGATGACAGTTACCAATCAACGAAAATGGGAAGTGGATTTCACACAGTATTTGTACCTTACTAAACAGGTTTTAGTTCAGAAAAAACCAGACAATTACCTTAAACTTTCATGGAAATCTCTTGAAAAAGCATTGATCGATGACGCTATTGAATTAATCAACGATACGGTATCAGTCCGAAAAAACACATCGTATTATGAGCGAATCCAAAGTTTATCCAATGAAATAGGAGGTAATATTTACATCGATACTTTGAGTAGTAAATTAAGTGATGGTGAAATCATGGATTTGGTTGCTCAAGGAAAAATAAAATATACAATAGTCGATGAAAACGTAGCCAAAATTAACGCTTCTAACCTACCAATTCTAGATATTGATGTTCCAATTTCTTTTTCTCAACGTATTGCTTGGGTTACGCGAAAAAAAGCTAAGAATTTGACTAAAATCGTCAATGAATGGATTTTGAAGAATCGTAAGAAAAAACAGTATAATGTCATTTACAACAAGTACTTCAAAAATAAATACTCGTACAAGAAAAGGGAACGTAGTGATTACTATAGCTTGAAAAACAATCAGATTAGTAAATATGATAATTTGATAAAAGCGTATGCTCAAAAATTAAATTGGGATTGGCGCTTGCTCGCTGCTTTGATTTTTCAGGAATCCCATTTCGATCCAAAAGCAAATTCTTGGGCTGGAGCAAAGGGTTTAATGCAAGTGATGCCAAGTACTGCAGAAGAATTGAAAATTAAAGATTTGTCCGATCCGAGAGAGAGTATCCGAGGAGGAACCACATATTTGAAGCAAATGTATAATCAATTCGAGAGTATTACAGATTCGATAACCAGAATTAAATTCGCTATGGCAGCCTACAACTGCGGATTGGGTCATGTAATGGATGCACAGCGACTTGCAAAAGAAAATAAATTGAATCCATCCGAATGGGAAAGTAATGTAGATAAGATGCTATTGGCATTGCGGTTTCCTGCTAATTTTAGGAAACCGTTCATAAAATATGGTTATGTGCGGGGAACAGAGCCGGTGAATTACGTAAATGAAATATTTCAGCGCTACGAGCAGTATCAGCAATTTATTAAATTAGATGAAGAATTAAAGTAGCTACTTGCCTTTAATTGCAGAGAGATTTTTAATTGTTTCGTATCTTAGAAATCTAAACTAATTTTAATTTACAACGAATGAAAACAATTACTTCTTGTCTTCTATTTCTATTTGTCACCTCTTTTTTTTCGAATGCTCAAGATCGAATAACAGGTAAATCTTTTGCGACTCGCTCGGAGGTGTTAGGTCAAAATGGAATGGTTGCAACAAGTCATCCTTTAGCTACTCAGATAGGATTGGATGTTCTTAAAAAAGGCGGAAATGCAATTGATGCTGCCATAGCCGCAAATGCAGCCTTG
>JALQZD010000012.1 GCA_023258495.1 Polaribacter sp. | reverse complement strand
TAAAAAATAGTGAATTAGAGCAGTTTACTTACATCACTTCTCACGATTTGCAGGAACCTTTAAACCTTATTTTATCCTTTTCTGAGTTGTTAAAAATGAGCAAAACAGGCTTAGATGACGTAGGTCAAAAAAGTATTGATGTAATCACCGATGCTGCTATCCGAATGAAGGATCTCATTACCGCTTTGTTATTTTACTCAAGAATTGGTAGACAAACTGAAAAAAAACAAATTAATTTTCAGAACGTACTTGAAGCGGTTAAAACTGAATTAAAAGATGAAATTGCGACATCCGGAGCCGAAATCAATTACGTTGGAAATCTTAATGATTTCGATGTATTTGAAAATGATTTTTACCAGTTAATTTTAAACTTGACATCCAATGCCATAAAATACGTTGCCGAAGGAGTAAAACCCGACATTATTATTGATTGTAAGGACAAAGGTGATAGCTATTTGTTTTCTTTTAAAGACAACGGTATTGGAATTGACAAACAATATTTTGAACGAATCTTCCAAGTTTTTCAAAGGTTGCATACCAAAAATAAATATCCAGGCACAGGTATTGGATTAGCGCATTGTAAAAAAGTTTTATCCCTGCATAACGGAAAAATTTGGGTAGAGTCAACACTTGGAGAAGGATCTGTTTTCTACTTTACCATTGAAAAGTAATTTTTGAATTTAATTAATCCTGGCTGAACTTCGATTAGCTGACTTCTTCTTTCAATGTCTTACCTTCTTACCAACAAAAAAATCAATCTTACCCTAGAAGAACCTGGAGAGAATTACAGCGGTTCAAGATTTGATTGGACTGGAAAAATCATTAGTCTTGACTATTGTGGCACTGAAATTCTCTCAAGTGAACTTCCGATGCAAAGTGATGCTCAGCACAAAAAATTTGGCAGAGGTCTATATAATGAATTTGGAACAAATAATCCTTTAGGGTTTTCTGAATGTGCCATCGGAGGACATTTTCATAAAATAGGAATTGGCAGGATTGAAAAGTCCAAAGAGAGCTATAATAATCAACTCCATCATTCTGTTTCCCCAGCTGAAATTAAGGTAATTCAAAAAACAAATTCCATCGAATTCTGTATCGAATCTAGAATTATTAACGGCTATGGATATCATTTGAATAAACATATCAAACTTCAAGAAAATGGGGTAACCATTTCGTATTTTTTGAAAAATACTGGAGTAAAAAAACTAGAATCAAATGAATATAACCATAATTTTTTGTGCTTTGGTCCTAGTATAATTGGCCCTGATTATACACTGACTTTACCGACCGAAATTCGTTTGGATGAACTTACAGAACTGGTTAATAAAGAAAAGGTGATGTCGATAAAAAATGATGAAATCCGATTCCTGAAAACACCAACAGAAGCATTTTTTATCAGTACAGAACTTAAAAATCGTTACGTTAATGCATTCTGGAAATTAGAAAATAAAGCCCTAAATATTGGAATATCAGAGACAGGCAATTTCAAAACGAGACAGTTCCACTTATGGGGTTTGGAGCATGTTATTAGCCCTGAGTTGTTTATTGACATTGAAATCTATCCGTCAGAAACCAAAGAATGGACCCGTACGTATTCGTTTTATGAATTGACCTAAAATAAAAAAACCTCACCAAAGTGAGGTTTTGACTATATAATTAAGAATTAATTTAGGCGCTCAATACTTGATGTACTTTGTCTGCCGCTTCTTGAAATTCTGTCGCAGAAATAATTTCCATTCCAGAGTTATCGATTAATTCTTTTGCTTCTTTCGCATTTGTTCCTTGTAATCTACATATGATTGGAACATTGATTTGATCTCCCATGTTTTTGTAGGCATCTACAACACCCTGCGCTACTCGATCACAACGTACAATTCCTCCAAAAATATTCACTAAAATGGCTTTTACATTGGGATCTTTCAAAATGATTCCGAAGGCCGTTTCCACACGCTGAGCATCTGCCGTACCACCTACATCAAGGAAGTTTGCAGGTTCACCACCAGACTCCTTAATTAAGTCCATTGTCCCCATGGCCAGTCCAGCTCCATTTACCATACATCCAACATTACCATCTAAGTCAACATAATTTAATCCTGCTGCTTTAGCCTCAACCTCAATTGGATTTTCTTCTCTTAAATCACGTAATTCAGCGTAATCTTTATGTCTGTATAATGCATTATCATCTAAGGTTACTTTCGCATCAACAGCTAAAATCTTATCATCAGATGTTTTTAATACCGGATTGATTTCGAATAATGAGGAATCGCTTTTCACATAAGCCGTATACAAAGCTGTTACGAAACGAACCATTTCTTTAAAAGCTGCTCCAGATAATCCTAAATTAAAAGCGATCTTTCTAGCTTGAAAAGGCATGATTCCCAATAACGGATCGATTTCTTCTGTGAAAATTAAGTGTGGAGTTTCTTCGGCAACGGTTTCAATATCCATCCCTCCTTCTGTAGAATACATAATCATATTCTTTCCGGTAGCTCTGTTTAACAAAACAGACATATAATATTCTTCTGGTTCAGAATCACCAGGATAATACACATCCTCTGCAACCAATATTTGGTTTACTTTTTTCCCTTCAGGGGGCGTTTGTGGAGTAATTAACATCATTCCGATGATGTCATTGGCAATTGAATTTACATCATCCAAATTCTTTGCTAACTTCACACCACCACCTTTACCACGGCCTCCAGCATGAATTTGCGCTTTGATTACATGCCATCCAGTTCCGGTTTCTTCAGTTAATTGTTTAGCTGCTTCAACAGCTTCATCTGCTGTGCTCGCAACAATTCCGCGTTGAATTCTAACTCCAAAACTGTTTAAAATTTCTTTTCCCTGATATTCGTGTAAATTCATAGTTGAAAGTCTGATTTAATGCCTGCAAAAATACAAATTCGATAACGTTTTACACACAAAAATTTCAAAAAAAGATAGCCTTTTCCTAAGACCTATATTGGAGGTTATATCTTAACAACAAGAGAACAGTTTGGTTTTCTTTTCGAGTATTATGATAAGCTCTATGTAAGGCTATGAAAATAATACGGCATGAATCCTGCCAGTATAAATCGTCAACAAGAATTTTAAAAAAGTGATTCTTTAAACTTAATTTTAAAGTATTATTTCCTGTATCTGTAGCTTTTGAATTGATTTTTAGATTTTAATCTTTTTCTGATTGCTTTTTTAGTATTTTCGTTCTTAGGATTAGAAGGTATGATTTTAGGTAAAAATTTACAAAAGTCTTTTGGTGATATTGAAGTTCTTAAAGGAGTGAATATTGAAGTAAAAAAAGGTGAAATTATAGCCATTGTTGGGCCTTCTGGTGCAGGAAAAACAACCTTGTTACAAATTCTAGGCACTTTAGACAAACCTGATTCCTCATTAAGCTACGAATTAAATATCAATGATATTGAAATCAACAACTTATCTGATAGTCAGATTTCG
>JALQZD010000352.1 GCA_023258495.1 Polaribacter sp. | reverse complement strand
TAGTTGCTCAACATTACTGGCATTACTAGCATAGTAACTGTTTCGCCTTCGTCTAAACCGTCTACTGGAGTTAACATTCCAGCTCTGTTTGGCATCGACATTTCTAATTGGATTTCATCACTTGATAAATTATTCAACATTTTCTGCGCAACATAACCAGCCGCATTTTTAGTGGTTTCATAAGGAAGATCTGCACCTGTAATCTGAGTAATAATGACTTTTGGATCTTCAATTTTCGTGAATGTCATTTCATCTCCAAGAGCATCAATTGCAAATCCTAAAGAATCAAATCCGCAAGAAACATTAGCCACAGTTGCGGGCGAAAAAATATGTAAGTACTCCATGGTTATTGATTGGCAATTCGAATTATATCTGCAAATATACCTGATGCTGTCACATCTGCCCCCGCACCAGCTCCTTTAATTTGCAATGGCTGGCTAGGATAACGGTCGGTATAAAACAATACAATATTATCACTTCCTTCTAAATTATAAAATGGATGATCTGCCGGAATTTCTTTCAATCCGACACTTGCCTTACCATCTTTAAATTGTGCTACATATTTTAATCGGCAGTTTTTCGCATGTGCATTCTCTACGAATACTTTAAAATCTTTTTCAAATTTTTCTAAAGATTCGAAAAAGGCTTCGTTATCTTTTGTAGATAGCGTTTCATCAGACAAAAATGCATTGTTGGTAACATCATCTAAATCCAATTGATATCCGCTTTCACGAGCCAAAATCAAAATTTTTCTGGCTACATCTATTCCACTCAAATCAATTTTCGGATCAGGTTCAGTAAATCCTAAAGCATGTGCATTTTGAACCACTTCTTTGAACGTATTTTCACCATCGTAATTATTGAATACATAGTTTAAGGTTCCTGATAATACAGCCTGAATCGTATGAACTCGATCGCCAGAAGCAATTAAATGTTTTAAGGTATCGATGATTGGTAATCCTGCTCCAACGTTGGTTTCGAACAAGAATTGCGCATTGTATTCGGATGCCGTTTTCTTTAACAATTTATAATTTTCAAATTCAGAAGATGCTGCAATTTTATTACATGTCACTACAGAAATACTCTCTTTGAAATATTTGCTATACATACCAGCTACTTTTTCATTAGCTGTATTGTCTACAAATACCGAATTTCTCAGGTTATACGATTTGGTGCGCTCGTAAAAACTTTGTAATGTGCACGCTTCTCCATGTTCCAATAGAGATTCCCATTTGGATAAATCCAAACCATTGGATTTGAACACCATTTTCTTCGAATTTGAAATTCCGACGACTCGAACTTGCAGTTTCAGGTTCTTTTTCAAGAATTCTTTTTGTTGTTCTATCTGTGCAAGAAATCGCTTTCCGACATTTCCAACTCCCGTCACAAATAAATTCAGTTGTTTCGTCTGTGTTTCAAAGAACTGTTCGTGAAGTGTGTTTAAGGCTTTTTTCGCGTCTGCCTTTTTAATCACTGCAGAAATATTCTTTTCAGAAGATCCCTGTGCAATGGCCCTTACATTGACATTATTTCTCCCCAATGTATTAAACATCTGACCACTTAGTCCCTGATGATTTTTCATGTAATCACCAACAATAGCGATAATTGCCAAATCGTTTTCAATGGTGATTGGTTGTATCTTTTTCTTGAGAATTTCAACTTCGAATTCATCATTCAACACCTGTTGTGCTGCTTCGGCATCTTTATCATAAACACCAACACAAATAGAATGCTCAGATGATGCTTGGGTGATTAATACCACATTAATGGAGAATCCGGATAAAGCAGAAAATAGTCGTTTTGAAAATCCTAAAAATCCAACTAGGCCAGATCCTTCAATAGTGATTAAGCTGATGTTATCGATGTATGAAATACCCTTAATAACACGATTATTATTCGATGTTTTAGCGATTAATGTCCCATCATTATCAGGTTCGAAGGTATTCTTAATACGAATCGGAATTTCTTGATGTAATACGGGTTGAATCGTTGGTGGATACAATACTTTTGCCCCAAAATGCGAAAGTTCCATGGCCTCCTCATAAGAAATTTCTTTAATCGGAAAAGCTTGTTTTACCAGCTTCGGATTGGCGGTAAACATGCCGCTTACATCGGTCCAAATTTGCAATTCTTGAGCACCCAAGGCTCCAGCAATAATTGCTGCTGAGAAATCAGATCCACCACGACCAAGGGTAGTTGTTTCTCCTTTTTTATTGGAGGCAATAAATCCCCCAACTACAGTGATATCATTTGAATTCTTTTCGAAGAAA
>JALQZD010000332.1 GCA_023258495.1 Polaribacter sp. | reverse complement strand
ATTATTTGAGCAAGAAATTCCTGAAGTATTCGACGGATTAATCACTGTTGAAGGTGTAGCAAGAGTGCCAGGAGAAAAAGCGAAAGTAGCGGTAGATTCTTACGATGATAGAATTGATCCGGTTGGAGCTTGTGTAGGTGTGAAAGGATCAAGGATTCACGGGATTGTTCGTGAGCTTGGAAACGAAAATATTGACGTGATCAATTACACTAAAAATGAACAATTGTATATTGCGAGAGCACTGAGTCCTGCAAAAGTGACTTCAATGGATGTTGAAATGTATGAAGAACCTAAGAAAGGTAAGAAAGGACGTGTAAATGTTCTTTTAAAACCAGAAGAGGTTTCTAAAGCAATAGGTCGTGGAGGTGTGAACATCCGCTTGGCAAGTGATTTAACAGGTTACGATATTGATGTACAACGTGATGGTATTGAAGAAGAAGATGTAGAATTAACAGAATTCACAGATGAAATCGAAAGCTGGATCATTCAGGAATTCAAAAATATTGGTTTAGATACAGCGAGAAGCGTATTAGAAACTAGCGTTGAAGAATTGGTAAAAAGAACCGATTTGGAAGAAGAAACTATTATTGATGTTCAGCGCATTTTAAAAGAAGAATTTGAAGATTAATTCCATATAAATCTTCAGATTAAAAAAGAATTAAGGTAAAAAATATATATGGCTGTAGGCAAAACATTAAGGCTAAACAAAGTACTAAGAGAGTTAAATATTTCATTAGACAGAGCTGTTGAGCACTTGGCGAACAATGGTTATCAAGTTGAAGCTAGACCAACGACTAAAATATCCCAAGAGGAGTATCAGGTGTTGTTAGATGGCTTTCAAACCGACGCTAGTAAAAAAGCGGCGTCTAAAGAAGTCGGTGAAGAAAAGAGAAAGGAGAAAGAAGCACTGCGTTTAGAACTTGAAGCCAAATTAGAAAAGCAGAAAGAGGAGGAAGCAAAGAAGGAAGAAATTCTGAAGGCAAAAGCCGAAAAAATTGAATTCAAGGCCGTTGGTAAGATTGACTTAGATGGCGATCAAGAAAAAGAAGAAAAGCCTGCAGAGCAACCTGAAGTAAAAGAAGAGCCAAAGCCAGCAGAACCAGCTACAGAAGCGCCTGTTGCAGAGCAAGAGAAAGATGCTCTGAAAAAAGATGACGACACCGACATTATTACGACCCAATACAAAAAACTTGATGGCCCTAAAATTGTAAAAGACAAGAAAATTGATCTGAAACAATTTGAAAAACCAAAGAAAAAGCCAAAAGAGGATAAAAAAGACGATTCTAAAAAGGAGAATCGTAAAAAACGTAAACGTATTACCAAGCCTTACAGTGGTGGAGGTCAGCAAGGCAACCGAAAAAACCAGGGGAATAAAGGTAGAGGTCAGCAAAGACCTACGTTCCAGAAAGAAGAACCTACAGAGGCAGAAATACAAAAGCAAATTCGTGAGACTTTAGAAAAGCTTCAGGGTAAATCTAGTAAAGGAAAAGGAGCGAAATATAGAAGAGAGAAAAGAGATGCGCATCGTCAGCAGTCTGAAGCAGAGATGCAAGCAGCTCAAGAGGAAAGCAAAATCTTAAAAGTTACAGAGTTTGTTACCGTTAGTGAGGTGGCAACAATGATGGAAGTAGCCGTGACAGATGTGATTTCTGCATGTATGTCTCTTGGAATGATGGTGACCATGAATCAACGATTAGATGCTGAAACCTTGGTGATTGTTGCCGAAGAGTTCAATTACGAAGTTGAATTCGTAGGTGCAGAAGTTGAAGAAGCTATCGAAGAGGTAGAAGATTTACCAGAAGATTTAGGAAGTCGTGCCCCAATTGTTACGGTAATGGGTCACGTAGATCACGGTAAAACTTCGTTACTTGATTACATCCGGAATGCAAATATTGTAGAAGGTGAAAGTGGAGGTATTACCCAACACATTGGAGCTTACTCAGTAAAAGTAGGTGAGCAAAAAATCACTTTCCTAGATACACCTGGTCACGAGGCCTTTACAGCGATGCGTGCTCGTGGTGCTCAAGTAACCGACTTGGTTATTATTGTGGTCGCAGCCGATGATGATGTAATGCCACAGACCAAAGAAGCGATTTCCCATGCACAAGCGGCAGGAGTGCCAATAATATTTGCAATCAACAAAATTGATAAACCAAATGCGAACCCAGATAATGTAAAAACACAACTTTCTGGAATGAACTTATTGGTAGAAGAATGGGGTGGTAATATCCAATCACAAGATATTTCTGCAAAAACAGGACAAGGAATTGACGAGTTGCTTGAAAAAGTATTACTAGAAGCAGAAATTCTTGAATTAAAAGCGAATCCTGATAAAAATGCTTTAGGTACTGTGGTAGAAGCACAGTTGGATAAAGGTAGAGGTTATGTAGCGACGATTTTAGTGCAAGGAGGTACTTTATCTATTGGTGATTACATGCTAGCAGGAAAGAACAGTGGTAAAGTAAAAGCCATGTTCGATGATAAAGGCAATAAAGTGAAGAAAGCAGGTCCGTCCATGCCAATATCTATTTTAGGTCTGGATGGAGCGCCACAGGCGGGTGACAAGTTCAATGTATTTGATGACGAGCGTGAAGCAAAACAAATTGCTGCCAAACGTTCTCAATTACAACGTGAGCAATCTGTTCGTACGCAGAAAACACTAACCTTAGATGAAATCGGAAGACGTATCGCTCTTGGAGACTTTAAAGAATTGAACATTATCCTAAAAGGTGATGTGGATGGTTCTGTTGAAGCATTGACAGATTCGTTCCAGAAACTTTCTACAGAAGAGATTCAGGTAAATATCTTACACAAAGGAGTGGGTGCCATTACAGAGAGTGATGTGTTACTTGCTACTGCTTCGGATGCGATTATCGTCGGGTTCAATGTTAGACCTCAAGGAAACGCGAGAGCCGTTGCAGATAAGGAAGAAGTGGACATTAGAACATACTCGATTATCTATGATGCCATTAACGATCTTAAGGATGCCATGGAAGGTATGTTGTCTCCAGAAATGAAAGAGGAAGTAACTGGTAATGTGGAGATTAGAGAGGTTTATAAAATCTCTAAAATTGGAAACATTGCAGGTTGTATGGTAATGACTGGTAAGATTTACAGAGACTCTAAAGTGAGAATTGTAAGAGATGGAATCGTAGTTCACGATGGTGAGTTAACATCGCTTAAACGTTTCAAAGACGACGTCAAAGAAGTATCGAAAGGATACGATTGTGGACTTCAAATTAAAGGATATAACGATATCAAAATTGGCGATCAGTTAGAAGCTTATCAAGAAGTCGCTGTGAAGAAAAAATTGAAATAATTCGATTTTATTTTCCAAGCGGAACGATAATCAAACCAGTAAATTTTTCAGAAAATTCGATGGAAGCACGGTCGGCTTGCAATTTGTTTTTGTAATTTCCAACCAATACTTTCCAATAGGGCTGTTCGTATTTTAAATAGGATTTTGTCTTCGGAAAATTACGTCGAAAACTATTTCTGAATTTTCTAGCTTCCATTTCATTACCATAGTAAATCTGAATTCGGAATCCGTAGCCATATTTGGCATTGAATTCGCGTTTTTTTGAGATTAAATTTTGAATCGATGTACTGCTTTTTGTTTTTCCGGTTTGAGCCGCAGCGCTTCGACTTATTCCAAAAACTAAAATCGCGAATACAACAAATTTAAATAGTTTCATTATCAAATTTTTATGGGTTTGTAAAAGTAACGACTTCTCGTTTATTTTATTCAAAAAAGGAATTATTTAGAATAATTATAAATTAAAATTTAAGCGCTTTTATTCCCTTTTCATTTTATTCATATGTACTATTTTTGCTGCACTTGTTACGACAAGAAAATTGTAGCAAAATCAAAGCAAACAAAAACGATATTGTAAATATGAAAAGTGTATTTCTGCACAGTAAAATTAAAACATACTTACTTCAAAGTTTTACATTCCTTTTAATCTTTAATTTAAGCGTTGCATCTGCGCAAGACGTTGATGAAACCAGACAAAAAGCAGGGCGAAAATTATTCAAGTCCTTATGTGCTTCGTGTCATAAATTAAACGCAAAGTTAATTGGACCCGCATTGGCTGGTGTTGAGACTAGAAGAGAAAATGATTGGTTGAAGTCTTGGATTCGCAACAATGCTGAATTCCAAAAAGTTAATGCTGAAGCGAGAGAAGCTGCAGCGTATCATCCGTCTGCGATGACTGCATTCCCACAATTAACAGATCAGCAAATTGATGACATCTTGTATTATACTACTGTTGGTGAAATTAAAAAAGCGGTAGTTGAAACAACAACTTCTGCTACTGGAGGTGGTCAACAAGGTGCTCCAGAATGGCTGATTTACATTTTGTGCGCGGCGATTATTGTGGCATTCTTGATGATTGCAAGCTTGTTGAAGCAAGTGAACGAATTAAAAGGAAATACCTCCCCAGAAGTTCAATCGAACATCCGAAGAGATTTAGAAGAACTTTGGATTGGTATCAAACAAAATACATTCCTACATGTTATGGGAACCATATTGTTGTTATTAGTAACTGCTTATGTTGGTTTCGGAACCTTATTCAAGATAGGTGTAGATAAAGGCTATAGTCCTTTACAGCCAATTGCCTTCTCTCACAAAATTCACGCTGGTGAAAACAAAATCGATTGTCAATACTGTCACTCATCCGCAAAACACAGTAAGCACTCAGGAATTCCTTCTGTGAATGTGTGTATGAATTGTCACATGAATATTGCTGAGGTTGCTGAAGGGACAGAAATCGAATGGGATGGCGTTACTTACGGTAAAGCTGAGTTGGATAAAGAAATCGCCAAGATTTACGATGCTGCTGGTTGGGATGCTGAAAACTTAGAATACACTGGTCAAACGAAACCTGTAAAATGGATTCGTATCCACAACTTGCCAGACTTCGCTTACTTCAATCACTCACAACACGTAACCGTTGCCGGATTGAAATGTCAGAAGTGTCATGGACCCGTTGAGGAGATGGATGAGATGTATCAATATTCTCCATTAACCATGGGGTGGTGTATCGAGTGTCACAAAGAAACAAAAGTGGATCTGAAAGGAAATGAGTACTACAAGAACATCCACGAAGAGTTGGCGAAAAAGTATAACGTAGAAGAAGTAACCATAGCTCAATTAGGAGGTAAGGAATGTGGTAAGTGCCACTACTAATCATAAAAAGTTATTTGATCATTACTGATAACGAAAAACGAAAAGTATTACATGGCTTCAAATAAGAAATATTGGAAAAGTGTTCAGGAATTAGAAAACGATGCGGTTGTTCAAAATCTTGCAGGCAACGAGTTTGTTGAAGAGATTCCTACCGATGAATTCCTTGGAGATAAAGAAACATTAGAAAGTTCTTCTACCACTCGTAGAGATTTCTTGAAATATATTGGATTCACCACGGCGGCGGCTACTGTTGCAGCATGTGAGGGGCCAGTAAACAAATCAATTCCTTACGTAGTAAAACCAAATGATATCATTGCTGGTGTTGCCGATTGGTACGCAACTTCAATGGCAGATGGTTACGATTTTGCGAACATCTTAGTAAAAACTAGAGAAGGTAGACCCATTCAAATCATGCCTAACCGTGAAGCAAAGGGTGCGACTACAGCGCGTGTTCAAGCTTCTGTGTTATCATTATATGATGAGAAGTTACGTTTAAAGGAACCTTCTAAAGGAAAAAATAATATTACTTGGGCTGAAGCACACAAAGAAATTGGTGCTGCATTAGCGCAATTAAAAGAAGCGAACAAAGAAGTTGTTCTGTTAACTGGAACAATGGCGAGTCCTTCTACGAATAACGTCATTGGTGAGTTCATTAAGGCGTATCCAAATGTAAAGCACGTTGTGTATGATGCGGTTTCAGAGTATGGAGCTGTTGAAGCATTTAATGAAGTGTATGGTTCACGTGCCTTACCAAGTTATAAATTAGGTG
>JALQZD010000120.1 GCA_023258495.1 Polaribacter sp. | reverse complement strand
AGTTTCCACTTTATTTACATTCTGACCACCTGCACCGCTAGATCGAGCCGTGGTGATTTCAATCTCTGCCGGATTGATTTCAATTTCAATGGAATCATCAGCAACCGGATATACATAAACCGACGCAAAACTGGTGTGACGCTTCGCGTTACTATCAAATGGTGAAATACGAACCAAACGATGAACACCGTTTTCACCTTTTAACCATCCGAAGGCATAGTCGCCATCGATCTCGATAGTGACCGTTTTTATTCCGGCTACGTCTCCGGCCTGGTAGTTCAAAGTTTTTACTTTGAAGTCGTTTTTCTCTACCCACATGGTATACATCCGTAAAAGCATCTCACTCCAATCACAACTTTCTGTTCCGCCAGCGCCAGCAGTAATTTGGATAACAGCAGAAAGGGAGTCACCTTCTTCAGAAAGCATATTTCTAAACTCAATTCCCTCTAAAACCTCTAAACTATGATGAAAGCTTTCTGCAACTTCCTGTTCACTAGCTTCTCCTTCTTTGTAAAATTCATAAAGCACATGTAAGTCGTCAGAAAGACCAGATACTCGCTGGTAATCCTGAACCCATTTCTTTTGAAGTCTGAGATCTTTCATAACGAGCTCAGCTTCTTTTGGGTTATTCCAGAAATCAGGATTGGCAGATTTCTCCTCTAAATTGGCAATCTCAATAAGCTTTTTATCAATTTCTAAGTATGATTTTAGTTTTTCAGTTCGAGTTGCTATATCTTTGAGTTGTTCTTGTGTTATCATAAATCAGAACAAAAGTAAATCAATTTTTATTGAATTTACATTCTAAAATGAACATAAACTAGATTCTTTTAATCTCCATTAATCATGAAAAAACTACTCGTTATTGTTGGGATTCTATTTGTTCAATTTTCCTTGAATTCTCAGGTGTTTATTGAAAAAACTGGGTCAAAATTAAAAAAAGGTTTCACCAAATATGAAGGTTACTTTAACTTCTATTATGATGAAAATAAAGACAAAATATTTCTCGAAGTTGCTAAATTAAATGAAGAGTTTTTATATGTTCGATCTTTATCTCAAGGAATTGGGTCTAATGATATCGGATTGGATAGAGGTCAGTTGGGAGACGGAGTTGTGGTATTTTTTCAAAAGGCTGGAGATCGATTACTATTAGTGCAACCCAACCAAGATTATCGGGCGATTACCGATAATGACGAAGAGAAAAATTCAGTAAAAGAGGCTTTTGCGAAATCAGTTTTACATGGATTTCCAATCAAAGAAACGAGAAATGGATCCTACTTAGTTGACGCGACTTCTTTCTTTATGCGAGATGCGCATGGTGTTTCGAGAACTTTGTCACGCAACGGTCAAGGGAATTATAGTTTGGATAAGAGTAGAAGTGCTTTTTTCTTGGATCGAACGAAGGCATTTCCCAAAAATGTAGAATTTGATGTAATGTTGACATTTAAGGGAACGCCGAAAGGATACAATATTAGAAGTGTCACTCCAGATGCGAGTGCAATAACGGTTCATCAACATCACTCTTTTGTTGAATTGCCAGACAATAAATACACACCAAGAGCATATGATCCGAGATCGGGATCGTGGCAAATGCGGTATATGGATTATTCAGCACCAGTAAATCAATCGATTCACAAACGATTCATTTATCGCCATCGATTGGAGAAAAAGAACCCCAAAGCTGCCATGTCTGAACCTGTAGAACCCATCATCTATTATTTGGATAGAGGCACACCGGAACCTGTACGAAGTGCATTATTGGAAGGTGGTAGATGGTGGAATCAGGCATTTGAGGCTGCTGGATATAAAAATGCCTTTCAATTCAAAATGCTTCCAGAAGGTGCTGATATGTTGGACCTCCGATACAATGTGGTGCAATGGGTGCATCGTTCCACACGGGGATGGAGTTATGGATCAAATATTTCCGATCCGAGAACGGGTGAAATCATTAAAGGTCATGTGAGTTTAGGAAGTTTACGGATTCGTCAAGATTTTATGATAGCCCAAGCATTACAGGCTCCTTATGGAAAAAACCCAGATGATAATTTCGCTTTAGAAATGGCATTAGCGAGAATTCGCCAATTATCAGCTCACGAAATTGGACATACCCTTGGCTTCTCTCACAACTTCGCGGCGAGTACCACCAATCGCTCTTCTGTAATGGATTATCCGCATCCTAAATTATCTTTAAAAGACGGTAAAATTGATTTTTCTGACGCTTATGATACCAAAATAGGAGCGTGGGATAAGGTAACTGTAGCGTATTCCTATCAGGATTTTCCAGCGGATGTGAATGAAGAAGAAGCATTGAACAAAATCCTAGAAGATGCTTTTGCAAAAGGATTAAGATATTTATCGGACGCAGATGCTCGACCAGCGGGAAGTGCAAATATTTATGCGCATTTATGGGATAACGGCGGAACCATATATGATGAGCTTTACAATATCTTAAAGATTCGTAAATCGGCAATAGCGAAATTTTCGACCGATAATATTAAAAACGATGAACCCTATTCTGTATTGGAAGATGTTTTCGTTCCCTTATACTTCTTTCATAGATATCAAACAGAAGCAACTTCTAAATTAGTTGGAGGACTCGATTACAATTATGCTGTTAAGGGCGGAAATCAAACAGTTGTTAAGCCAGTTTCTGGTACTATCGAACGAATCGCATTACAGGCATTGTTAAAAACCTTAGATGTGAAAGAAATCGGAATTCCGAGAGATAAATTGAATCTTTTTCCGCCTAGAGCTATTGGATATGCGAGAGGTAGGGAGTCGTTTAGTAGTAAATTAGGTGTTTCCTTTGATGCAGTTTCTGCTATTGAAACCGCGAGTGAAATGACGTTACGATTCTTGATGCATCCGCAGCGAATGTCAAGATTAATAGCTCATAAAGCGTTAAATGATAAGCAATTAGGTTTGGGAGAATTAATTGATGAGGTGTTTCGTAAATCATTCAGAAAGACACATTCAGATGCCTATTATGCTGAACTTCAAAACACGGTAAATCATAAAATATTAGAACAATTATTCGCATTGGGATCAGGATCGAATCAATACATGCAGGTTGCTGCAATAGTTCATCAGAAGTTAGATGAATTGAAAGGGTATTTACAATCTGTGAAGTCAGATGGAATTCAAAATGCTTACAAAGAAGCCTTTATTCAAAAAATAGAAGCTTTTCAAAAGAATCCTAAAGGCTTTAAACGCGTGAATGCGCCAAAAATTCCAGATGGATCACCAATTGGATCACAATATCAATGTAAATAAAGTTATGGCAATCAATTTAATTTCAGACACGGTTACGAAACCTACACCTCACATGTTGGAGGCGATGATGAATGCAGAAGTTGGAGATGATGTTTTTAAAATGGATCCAACGGTTAATGATTTACAACGCAAGGCGGCAGATATGTTCGGTATGGAAGATGCCTTGTTTTTTCCATCAGGGACAATGGCTAATCAAACAGCCATAAAACTACATACACAGCCAGGTGATAAATTATTCTGTGATAAATATGCTCATGTCTATAATTATGAAGGAGGAGGAGCAGCTTTTAATTCTGGAGTGACATGCAAGTTGATTGATGGTGATAGAGGAATGTTTACAGCTGATCAATTAGCCTATGCCGTGGCGGGTAGAACTGATATTCATGTTCCGTATTCACGATTGGTCTGTATCGAAAATACAACAAACAAAGGTGGAGGCGCCTGTTGGGATTTTGAAGAATTGACAAAGGTTCAGGAAGTTGCAAAAGATAGTAATCTTGCTTTTCATTTAGACGGAGCTCGATTGTTTAATGCATTAGTTGCTAAGAAGGAAACTCCGCAACAATATGGAGAACTATTTGATACCATTTCTATTTGTTTATCGAAGGGTTTAGGTACACCAATAGGTTCCATTCTTTTAGGATCAAAAGAACACATTGCGAAAGCACTTCGAATTCGAAAACTATTTGGTGGAGCGATGCGTCAGGTTGGATACATTGCGGCTGCCGGAATTTATGCCTTAGATCATCATGTAGAGCGATTAGCAGAAGATCACCAAAAGGCAAAGGAAATTGCAGTAGTCTTGGAAAGTTGTGATTATGTAACTAAGGTAGAGCCGGTTGAAACAAATATTCTAATCTTTTATGTTTCGGAGAATATTGGGGATGCTAATTTTATCAGTTCAATGAAGGAAAAAGGTGTTTTGTTGACTCCTATGGGAGAAGGTAAAATTCGAATTGTAACTCACTTAGATTACACAGATGAGATGCATGCTAAAGTCTTAGAAATAGTAAAGAATTTTAAATAATTATTCCTCTTCTAATTTTGCTAACTCTTTATAATTACGTTTTAACTTGCGCAATAAAATTCCATAAATAAGCTGGTAAAATAAGAACATCAATCCTAGAATAACGAAGGTGAATATGATCATTAAAACGATCAACAGAGCAATTTGTTTGTTATTCAACTCTTCCGTATTTACATTTATTGAAGCAATGGTAAAGGCTACCATTACTAAAGCGATGTATCCTAAATTGAAAAGAACATAATTTCTAACGGTCTTTCTAGTTTTAATGATTTTACGCATCAATACTCTTGTGGAGTCAGAGGTGGAGATATTTTTATAATTCATGTAGAACATCACTAAGAAATAAAACAAAATTCCATAAGCGATAATTTGTGTATAAAGAATGAAATTTTCCAATCCTAGTTTTTCGTATTCTCGATGTGCGGAGTCCAAATCGACAAAGAAATAGAGAGAATTAAACACAACAAACTCTAAAATTCCAATTATAAAAATCCATTTTACAATCGATGAAGACTTAGAATGTGCCATTTTGTAGATCTGAGCCTCATTTACTCTGTCGTTTTC
>JALQZD010000069.1 GCA_023258495.1 Polaribacter sp. | reverse complement strand
CGTAACCTTATATGGAGCAACTTCTGGTGAGGTGTATATCAACGGAAAAGCAGGTGAGCGATTCTGTGTGCGTAACTCAGGTGCAAAAGCTGTTGTAGAAGGTATTGGCGATCACGGATGTGAGTATATGACAGGTGGCGTTGCGGTAATTCTTGGTGAAGTAGGTCGAAACTTCGGAGCTGGTATGAGTGGTGGAGTGGCGTATGTATTGGATGAATACGATTCATTTGAGAAACAAGTAAACGGTAGTGATTTAAATATTCTACCAATCCTTGAGGATGAAGACGAAAACGAAATCAAGACTTTATTGGAAAATCACCTGAAACAAACCAATAGTAAAGTAGCTATTCGCTTATTAAACGATTGGGATAATAGCGTGAAGAAGTTTAAGAAAGTACTTCCAGAAGAGTACAGACAGGCTTTAGAACGATTAAAAGAAGAGGAATTACAAACTGCGTAATTATGGGAAAAACGACTGGATTTTTAGAATACAAAAGAGAAAACGAATCTTATACTCCGGTTAAGGATCGTTTAAAAAACTATAAAGAGTTTACCGTTCCATTAAAGGAAGCAAAATTAAAAGATCAGGGAGCACGATGCATGAATTGTGGAATTCCATTTTGTCAAAGCGGCTGCCCTCTTGGGAATTTCATTCCAGATTTTAATGATAAAGTCTATAAAGGAAAATGGAAAGAAGCTGCAGAAATTTTACATTCTACGAATAACTTTCCTGAGTTTACAGGTCGCTTATGTCCTGCTCCATGTGAGGAAGCATGTGTGTTAGGAATTAATGAAGATCCAGTAACGATTGAGAATATTGAGAAGAATATTGTTGAAACTGCCTTCAATGAAGGATGGATTACGGCGAATCCGCCAAAAGTTAGAACCGGTAAAAAAGTAGCCGTGATCGGATCTGGTCCTGCTGGATTAGCAGCTGCAAGTCAGCTGAACAAGGCAGGTCATTTGGTAACTGTGTTTGAACGAGATGCAAAGATTGGTGGATTATTACGTTATGGAATTCCAGATTTCAAATTAGAAAAGCAAGTAATAGATAGACGTCTTGACATTTTGAAAGAAGAAGGTATTTCATTTAAAACCAACGCAAATGTTGGGGTAAATGTAGATATTGAAAAGTTAAAGACGGATTTCGATGCCGTTTTATTATGCGGTGGTTCTACAACTCGTCGTGCCATTCCAATACCAGGAGCAGATTTAAAAGGTGTGCATCAGGCGATGGAGTTCTTAAAACTGAATAACGAACAAGTCGATGGTTTAATTGATTTTAAAGAGGTTATATCAGCGAAAAATAAGAACGTAATTGTCATTGGTGGAGGTGATACCGGAAGTGATTGTATTGGGACTTCAAATCGTCATGGCGCAAAGAGCGTAACCAATTTTGAAATATTAGGAAAACCAACTAAAGATAGACCAGAACATCAGCCTTGGCCTTATTATCCAATGCGGTTAAAAACCACTTCTTCGCATCAAGAAGGTGTGGAACGTTTCTTTAGCATTTCGACCAAGGAATTCATGGGTGATACAAATGGAAATCTTACTGGATTAAAAACAGTTGAAGTCGAATGGATCTTTAAGGATAATGAACGCCCACAATTGATTGAAGTTCCAGATACGGAAAAGGTATGGAAAGCTGATTTGGTTTTATTGGCCTTAGGATTTACTGGACCAGAGAATTATTTAGCAGAGCAATTCGGAGTTGAAAAGGATGTTCGCACCAATTATAAGGCATCAATAAAAGATTTCAAGACGAATGTGCCGAACGTATTTGTAGCTGGTGATATGCGGAGAGGGCAATCGTTAATTGTTTGGGCGATATCGGAAGGTCGTCAAGCGGCGCATCATATCGATCTACATTTAATGGGTACTACGAACTTACCATTAAAAGACACTTCAGATTTACCAAGAAGGTAAAGAAAGCATAAAAACATAAAGACATAAAAAAACCTCATTAC
>JALQZD010000068.1 GCA_023258495.1 Polaribacter sp. | reverse complement strand
TAACGTAATTGTAGTCTGTCCTGTTACCGTAGCAGTGGTAGTAGGACTGGTAAAGTTTGCATCATTAGCAAATTGAATTGCATAAACGATAGACGCTTGTCTTCCATAATCTGCAGCTGTCCAATTTAATGTAATTGCAGGATTGTCTGTATTTACAGCATCTAATTGAAGCTGAGTAAACGGTAATTCTGCAAGATTAGCTGCTGTTGGCGACGATGAAATGGTAAATAATTCCGAATTATCATCACAAGAAGTGAAGGCCAGAATAAAGGCGCCTAAAAATGCTAAAACTGAATATTTCTTTATTGTTTTTATCATTTTTTCAAGTTTTTATTAGTAACCAGGGTTTTGAGTTAAATTCGGATTTGAAGCTAAAGCTGCCGCTGGTATTGGATATAATTTCATAGTAGCTGGTAATGAAATACCATTTGTACCATTTCCTTTCCAAGCCCAGTTGTAAGACCCTCCAGTATACTTACCGAAACGAATTAAATCTTGTCTTCTGTGACCTTCCCAATGTAACTCTCTGGATCTTTCATCTAAAATCCAATCCAGTGTTAAATCACCTAATGTCAAGTTATTTTGTGGGTTGTTAGCTCTTGTTCTAAGCGCATTCATATATGCAACAGCATCTGTAGGGTTAGCGCCAGTTCCACCTCTTAAATGAGCTTCAACATACATTAAGTATACATCTGCCAATCTGAATAATGGAAAATCTGTATCAACAAAAGTTTGGTCTACACCATTACCACCCGTAGAAGTTCTGTTTGAATATTTTGCAATAATAAATCCTTGGTCGCGATCAGAGATATCTGTGATTCGTCTATCTCTTGGCTGACCACTGGTTCCTTTGATTAAGGTATTTCTTGCGTCATTAGCAAAAATACTTGCATCGAATAATTCAGCAAATTGCTCACGTACTCTTAGCGCACCGCCCCATCCACCGGCACCTACACCAAGTGAAACGCCGTTTTGCTCAATACTACCGACCTCACCATTAATCATAACTGTTGTAGGTCCGTAGTTGTGTACATAGGTTCCATCAGAAATCAATCCGAATAAAATCTCATTTTTAGCTGAATTTGAATCATTATCTGCCATGAAGTTGTGCAAATAATCTGTTGCTAAGCTATAACCACCAGCAATAACTTTTTTACAGTTATCAAGCGCTTCTGTATACATGGCTTGTCCGATGTAAACTTCTGCATTCAAATACATTTTAGCTAAAATCATATATGCTACACCTTTATCAACTCTTGGGTGCACATTCATCATAGGATCTGCTAAATCTCCTTCGATTGCATTTAATTCGCTTTCAATAAAAGTGAATAATTGTGTTCTGTTGTACGCCTCTGGTTTGGTATTTAACGGACTGTCTTCTGTAATGAAATTTGCTTGTCCGAATAAATCCATCATATAGTAGTATGATAAAGCTCTTAATAATCGAGCTTCAGCTCTAAATCTTACGATATCAGTTCTCGTAGCAGCTGATACGTTTCTTGCATCCAATTTCTCGACAGTAGTCTCTCTTAAGAAGTTGTTTGCAAATGCAATTGTCGCGTGTGTTCTGTCGAACATACCCAAGATGATTGGGTTGGACGCATTCCAAATGTTCCGTTGCAATTCTCTTGTACCTGGGTCATTTTCGTACGACCAAATCATCTGATCTGCCGATAATGTTTGAAGGTATAATAAAACCCTACCAAATTGACTGGTACCCGCATCTAATCCACCAATATTTGATGAACCAGGACCATCAACACCTGTTAGTGACAAATTTCCATACACACCTGCTAACAATCTTTCATATGAGGCCTCATCTTTAAAGAATTCCTCTCCTAATAAATTTTGATCATCTTGTGGAGTGATATCTAAATCACCTGTACACGAAACAAATGCAACAAATAACGATAATAACAGTACTGTTACCTTATTGTTTTTTACTATGTTTTTCATGTTCTTACTTTTAAGAATTAAAATTTAATATTTGCACCAATTAAAACAGTCCTTGGTCTTGGATAATTTGTATTATCGATACCATCCGTTGTCAATTCTGGATCTAATCCAGTATAATTTGTCAAGGTAAATACATTCTGCATACCAGCCCATAAACGAATACTGTGACTGTTATACTTATTAATTGGGTTATTGAATGTATATCCTAATGTAATGTTATCCATTCGTAAGAATGATGCATTTTCTAAATAGATATCAGAAAGAATAACATCACTAGTGCTATTAAAGTTTGTATTAACAACCGAAGAAGGTATATTTCCTAATACAGCGTTATCTTGTAACAGATCATATTGAGCTAATGACGAATTTACGTTGTTATACACGTAGTTTCCGATGTTTGCTCTTAAGTTAAATGCGACATCAAAATTCTTGTAATTGAAGTTCGATTGGAAACCAAAGGTAAAATCTGGTAATCCATTTCCTTTAATATATCGATCTGCAGTGTTAATGATACCATCACCATTTAAGTCTGCATAGGCACCCTCAATTGGATTTCCAGCACTATCGTACAATTGCTTGTGAACGAAGAATGAGTTTGGAGCAAATCCTTCTCTATGCAACTGAATAAAGTTTCCTGTACCACCACCGATGCCTCCTACGTCAATATCTTGACCTAAGGCTAATTCCTTAATTTCTCTGTCGATGTAAGAGGCATTGAAGTTGAAGTCCCATTTAAAATCTTCTGTGTTTACCACATCCGCATTTAAACTAAATTCAACACCTTGAACTTGTAAATCTCCAATGTTCTGCTCGATTCTATTCGTAAAGTTTGTCCCACTAGCTACCTGAGCAACACTTAATAAGTCTGTAGCGTTCTTTTGATAAACACTTAAAGAACCACTAATCTTGTTGTCAAATAATCCATAATCCAAACCAAATTCGATGGTTCTAACCGTTTCCCATTTCAAGTCGTTTCTCGGATTAGGAATAGTAGAAAGAATGGGTAAACCTCCAAACAAGAATCTTGAGTTTTGGTTACCGAATCTGTAGATATCTAAATAGATATCGGAACTGAAAATGTCTTGCTGACCGTTAATACCGTAACTTGCTCTTAACTTTAAGTCCGAAATTACCTTACTGTCTTTTAAGAAGTCCTCGTCACTAAGTCTCCAAGCCAAAGCGGCACCTCCAAAATCACCCCAACGGTTTGCTGGACCAAATCTTGATGTTCCGTCACGCCTGTAGTTTAACGTTAAAAGGTATTTTTCATCAAACGTGAAATTTGCTCTGGCTAAGAAACCGATTAATACAACTGGTGTATTGTAATACGAAGTAGCTCCTACATCATTTGGATTTCTAATGTTACCTGTAGAATCACCATATCCATTAAAAGACTGGTGTGAATAACCGAACATTACATCTGTTTTAAATTTGCCAAATGTATTGTTGTAGTTCAAGTACGCGTCTAATGACTCGTTCACTACTCGATTGGTATAAGCAGATTCATAACCTACATATAAGTCATTGAAACTTGCAGGGCTCTCTAATGAACCGACACCAGTTCCTACAGCTCTAGAGCTATCAAAACCAGCATTAGCCGTTAATTTTAACTCGGGCAAGAAATGGAACTTATACTCTAAGTTAAAGTTACCAAAATGTCGGAATACATTAGAAGAGTTATTGTTTTGTAATAATGCAGCTACTGGATTTCTTGTTCCATTTTCTACAATGACTCCTTGCGCTGTATTTGTAATGTGTTGATAGAATCCTCCGAATGGAGAAGATGGATCATATACAGGTTGAGTTGGATCATAACGTAAAGCGGCATTGATTTGACCTGCATCAGCAAACCGGTTGTTTTCGAAAGCTCTGTTATAGTTTAATCCAATCTTTAAATGATCATCAAAAAATGATGGGTTCATAGATAATGATACGTTCGCTCTATCATACTGTGACGTTAAGATGTTTCCTTCAATATTCGCAAAACCAACAGAAAGTCTTGTTGGAATTCTATTGAAAACTTTTCCTCTTACCGTCATGTTGTGCTGTGTAGAAACAGATTTTTGTAATACCTCATCTTGCCAGTTTGTATTTGCAGACCCTAGAAGCCCAGCCATACTTGGCATTCTGCTGGTAACTACTTGTCTGAAAGAATCCGCATCAAACACATTGATTCTATCTTTAATTTCACCAAATCCCATTTGGAAATCGTAATCTAAAGATTAGTCGTTTCTACCTTTTTTGGTTGAAATGATGATGACCCCATTTGCACCCCTCGAACCATAAATCGAAGTTGCAGATGCATCCTTCAATACAGAAAATGATTCAATATCATTTGGGTTAATACTTGCTAAAACTCCTCTAGAACCGCCTGCAGTTCCAGATAATGGCAATCCGTCAATAACAATTAAAGGATCATTTGATGCATTTAATGATGAACCACCACGAATTCGAATTTGTGACCCCGATCCTGGCGCACCACTTGTTACAATGTTCACCCCAGCAACTCGACCATTAAGTAAGTTTTCTGGTGTAA
>JALQZD010000369.1 GCA_023258495.1 Polaribacter sp. | reverse complement strand
TTTAAAAATGAAGGTTTTGCTCCTTCTACTTTATGTCCATAAAATTGACCAATCCATGCACCTACAAATATGATAATTGAAGCTGTAAGCAAGTTTATATTATTCCCGATCCAATAATTGATAACAATGGATAGCATGATTACCAATAGCATTTTTATCAAATACCAAAATCCCAATCGGGCGTAGAAAACGGAAAGTAAAATTCCGATTACGAATGCCCAATTCTCTACAAGTGGATTATAAAGTTTGATATTGTCTTCCAAAAAAGTAGTTGGAATTGACATTAACAATCCGATTACACTTAGAAAAATTAAGGGTACACAGATATAGTGGATAAGTTGATTGGTTTCATTCTGATGACTTTGAGCATATTCGTCAAAGTATTCTTTAGCTGTTTTCATGTGGAATTAATTTCATTGTAAATGTAATCAATTCTTTGAAAATTACTTCTTGGTTAGCTTTTCCAATTGTCGTCTAGAGCTTCTGTTTTCCGGATTAATACCTAATGCTTTTTTGTAGTAGGTAACAGCATTTGCAGTGTCTTTCATTCGCAAATAGGCATCAGCCATGCTATCATAAGTATTCGAACTTTTAGGATATAAGGTATTATTGATTTTGAAGATTCCTAGCGCGCGCTCAAAATCCCGATCTCTTAGATATTGATATCCTAAACGATTTAAAACTCGCTCATTTACAATTCGATTCAGAGAATCTTTGGCTTTGATTTTTCGGTATGCTAAAAGTGCATTATCGAAGTCTTTATCCGCTATATATTCACTAGGTATTTTTTCTCCTTTTTCTAATTTTTTAAATGTGTACATCACCCCCTCATGCTCTTTTTTTGGTGCTAGCTTGATAACATCTTCACTCAAATTAAAAACTAATTTTTCATTCAGTTCTGATAAATAGAAGGTTGAGTCATTCACCTTTAAAGGTTTTAATTGATCATTCCCACGCCATTTGATGAATAAAACACTTTCTTTAAAATACACTTCTAAAATTTCATCAGCATTAAATAAATACCTTCCAGATGCCTCAGAAACAAAAGCTTCTGAATTTTTATTAGAAGTACAGGCAAAAAAGAATACGGAAAATAGAAGGAGAAGTCTAAATTTCATGGTTGGTTAATTTAATTGATATTAAATTAGACGATCGAACCCTTGAAATTGTTACAAAAAAAGTTCAGCTTAATATAAAAATGGATTAGAGATAAACTATTCTGGATTTTATGGGTCTAAATGAAACACCAAATTGATATTATGTTGAATAAATTTAAACTCATTATTTTACTAGTTATCCTAAGTGCTTGTAAATCAAACCCTACAGAAGTTATAGATGAAACCCCAATACAATCAGAAACAAAGCCGAATATTTTATTAATTATTGCTGATGATTTAGGGAAAGATGCTATGCCGAATTTCTCTGAGGGGTTAATAAAACCTCAGACGCCCAATTTAAATTCCTTAATGAATTCGGGAATTACTTTCGATAATTTTTGGTCATATCCGGTTTGTACTCCAACAAGAGCATCGATTTTAACCGGTAAATACGGTATAAAAACCAACGTAATTGAAGTTGGTGATGTAATTTCGACAAACGAAACCTCACTTCAACAATACATAAAAAACAACGGTTCCGATTATGCTTCGGCAATCATTGGAAAATGGCATCTATCAAATAATGCTCAAGACCCAATCACAATGGGGGTTGATTATTATGCCGGAATATTAAATGGTGGCGTTCCATCCTATACAAATTGGAATTTAACTGAAAATGGCTCAACTTCGAATACGACGGAGTATACGACATCAAAACTCGTTGATTTATCTGCAGATTGGGTTGGGAATCAGACAAAACCTTGGTTTTTATGGTTGGCATTTAATGCACCACACACTCCTTTCCATTTAGCTCCTACTAATCTACACAGCCAAGGAAATCTTCCTACAGATCAAAATTCTATTGATGCAAATCCGCTGCCATATTATATGTCGGCTATTGAAGCAATGGATTCAGAAATAGGAAGGCTCTTGAATAGTTTATCAACCGAGGAAAGAAATAATACAGTCATCATATTTATTGGTGATAATGGCTCACCTGGTCAGGTGGTACAAACACCCTATCAAAGACAAAGAGCAAAAGGTTCATTGTTTCAAGGCGGAATAAATGTGCCTCTTTTTGTCTCTGGATATGGAGTGAATCGAGTAGGAGATCGTGAAAATGCGTTAGTTCAATCTTCGGATTTGTTCGCGACAATTGCACAAATCGCTGGAAGTTCGACAAGCAGCATTAACAATAGTACCAGTTTTATGGACTTGTTCACAAGCTCAACGAATGCCAATCAAAATACCTTTGTATATGCTGAAGCCATTGATAATACTGGGGCAGTGGGGTATACAATTAGAAATTTAAAACATAAACTGATAAAATATAATAACGGTACCGAACGATTCTATGACTTAGAGAATGACCCATATGAAGGAACAAACCTTTTGAATAGTTCATTAACCGTAGACCAACAGAATGCCTTGAATATTTTAGAGGCAGAAGCCACCTCGATAAGAAACTAAAAAAAGAGAGCTGAAATGCTCTCTTTTTGTTTATAAATAGTATGATTTGCTATTTTACATTCATCAACTCAACATCGAAAATTAAGGTTGCGTTTGGTGGAATCACACCTCCAGCGCCTCGTTCTCCGTAGGCTAAGCTCGACGGAATTACAAAGCGCGCTTTATCACCCACTTGTAATAATTGAATTCCTTCATCCCATCCAGCAATCACTTGTCCGATCCCTAAATTAAAATCAATTGGCTGACGTCTTTTGTAGGAAGAATCAAATACCGTTCCGTCTAACAATTGACCTTTGTAATGCACAGAAACCATAGACCCCTTAGTTGCCTTCTTTCCTTCTCCTTTCTGAAGAATTTTATAATGTAAACCACTATCTGTTTTATCAAATCCAGCCGCAACTTCATTTAAAAGATCTTCCTGTCT
>JALQZD010000314.1 GCA_023258495.1 Polaribacter sp. | reverse complement strand
TGAAATTTAAAATTTTGTAATATTAAAATTATTCCTTCAACTGGTTGGTAACTTTTGTTACACTTCTTGAGTAGGGGTAATTGTAACTTGCTGTGATTTTAGATTTTACTTAAATTTTATTCCATTGAAAAGAAGATCGTTTGTTAAAAATTCGGTACTAGGTTCCTTCGCCGCTTTGCTTGGAACGGAAATCGTATACGGGGCTAAGATGCTTGAAGGATATACCCCTTTAGCACTTCAAGACCCAGATCCTTTTGAGCTTTTTAAGAAGCATAAAGATATGCTTGTATTAAATGACAAGCCATGGAATATCGAATCTGCTGCCCATTTGTTGGATGATAAAATCACTCCGAATTCAGTAATGTTCATCAGAAATAATGGAAGAATACCAGAAAATATTGATGCTTCTAATTGGGTGCTTACGATTGATGGGGAATCTGTAAAGCAGCCAAAATCGTACTCTTTAAGGGACTTAAAGACCAAATTCAAGCAACACACCTACCAATTAACTTTGGAGTGTGGCGGAAATGGTAGAAGCGAGTATGACCCACCTGCAAAAGGAAATCAATGGTCTGTTGGTGCTGTGCACTGTGCCTCTTGGACAGGTGTCCGATTAAAAGATATTTTGAATGATGTTGGTATGAAAGACGATGCAGTATACATTGCCTATCATTCTGCAGATACTCATCTAAGCGGTGACCCGAGTAAAGAACCAATTTCGAGAGGATGCCCAGTGAGTAAAGCTATGGAAGCAGAAACCTTACTTGCTTTTCAAATGAATGGGAAAGACATCCCGTTAGCGCATGGATATCCATTACGATTGGTAGCCGGTGGATGGCCAGCCTCTGTATCTGGAAAGTGGGTGAATAGAATTAGTGTTCGTGATATTGTTCACGATGGACCAAAAATGACAGGAACAGCGTATAGAGTTCCGTGCAAATCCGTAGCGCCCGGAGAAAAGGTGAAAGATGAAGATATGTGTATCATTGAATCGATGCCTGTTAAATCATTAATTACCTATCCAAAAACCGGTGCTATGATCAAAAAAGACAAAACATTATCGATAAGAGGACACGCTTGGGCAGGAGATTTTGAGGTTTCGAAAATGGAATATTCAATTGATTTTGGTGCGACCTGGGAAACGTGTACACTCGACAAACCGGCTAATCGTCTGGCTTGGCAACATTTTTCTGCAGATATTAAATTCCCAAAGACCGGGTACTATGAGGTATGGGCAAGAGCAACTGATAGTAATGGAGTATCACAACCAATGGTAGTACCAGGCTGGAATCCGAAAGGATATTTAAACAATGCATGTCACCGAATTGCTGTAAAAGTTTCGTAACGCATGATTGAGGATAAAGATTTTCAAGAAAGAATAAAAAAGGCCGAACGCACGGCTTACAGGGCTGCTTTTGTAACTGCCCTAGCCTCCATTCTTTTATTGATTACCATTTATTATCCGAGCTTCTCCTTTGGAGTATCGAATACCGAAGTCCTTGCTGAAGTTGAAGCTGATGAAGATCGTATTGAAAATGGAATTCATGTTCGTACCGGATTGAAAGAGGCTGCTGGTTTAATGACCGTAGTTAACAATTGTACGAATTGTCACTCTTCAAAACTGGTAATTCAGAATCGAATGACAGAAGAGCGATGGAATGAAACCATCAAATGGATGCAGAAAAAGCAAGGCCTCTGGGAATTAGGTGATGATCAAAAAATCATTGTGGATTATTTGGTAAAAAATTACCCTCCTCAGAAGAAAGGAAGACGATTGGCATTAACCGATATTGAATGGTATGAATTGGAGGATTAGCATATTGATTCTATATTTTTCTGCACTATCGTGTCAAAAAGAGACAGGATTGTCATTAGCATCACACGAAGGATATCTGATATCTGCGACAGAAGTAATGTCTGTTCGCAAGAAGGAAAACTTCAAGTTTTTAGATTTCAGAAAAGAAGTCAATTATTTGAAAGAACATATTTCAGGAGCCATTCAGATCTGGAGAAAAGATATTGAAAATCCGAATTTTGAATATGGAGGTATGATGCCGTCTAAAGAACAGGTAGAAAACTTGTTTAGTAATCTTGGAATAGCAACTACTGATTACATCATCATTTATGACGACAATGGATTGTGTGAAGCGGCTCGATTATGGTGGATTTTACAGAATTATGATTTTAATAAGGTAAAATTACTTCAAGGTGGGCTTCCCGACTGGAAATCAGCAGGCGGAAAAGTAGATACCGTCACTCCAAGTTATCCAAAATCAGAATTTATATTGACCAATCAACCTTCTATGAAATATTTCGCTTCCAAAAAAGAGGTAAAAAACGCTATTAAAAACCAAGTGACCATAATTGATACTAGAAGTACAGATGAATTTATGGGTATTTACCATAAAAAAGGAGCTGCAAAACCGGGAAGAATATCAAATAGTTTACACATTGACTGGGCAGCAGCCATCAATTACCATGGTGACAAATCACTAAAATCAATAGTAGAATTAGAAAAAACATATAACAACCGAATTACAACTAAGTCAGATCCAATAATTTTGTATTGTCATAGTGGTGTGAGATCTGCGCACACAACTTTTGTACTTACGCAACTATTGGGTTATGAAAATGTGAGAAATTATGATGGCTCTTGGACCGAATGGAGTCATTTTGATGAATTACCAATAGAAAATGAAAGTTTAACTTTTAACTAGATTAAAAATGAATACATATTTAGATGCCTTCGCAAATGCTTTTATCGGTACATTAGACTGGACGTGGAAATCTATACTATTTGAAGTTCCATGGTATACCAATTACTTTTGGGGATTAATTGCGATTTCCCTATTTGTTTGGGGTTTAGAAATTGCATTCCCATGGAGAAAAAATCAATCGATCTTTCGAAAAGATTTTTGGTTAGATGCGTTCTACATGTTCTTTAACTTTTTCGCATTCTCAATTGTAATTAGCGGAGTTTACGAAATGTTAGGAATACTTTTTGGAGAGTTTAATGTAACGGCAAAAAGTTTAGCGCTGATCAACATGTCTAACTGGCCAGCTTGGGCTCAGTTGTTGGTCTTTTTCGTGATTTTAGATTTCGTACAATGGTTCACGCACGTATTATTACACCGTTATGAATTCCTATGGCAATTCCATAAAGTTCACCATAGTGTGAAAGAAATGGGATTTGCGGCGCATTTACGGTACCACTGGATGGAGAATGTACTGTACAAGCCATTAAAGACTTTTGGAGTGATGATTATTGGTGGCTTCGAACCAGAGCAAGCCTATATTGTACATTTCATTACCATTGCGATAGGTCACTTAAATCACGCCAATGTGAAGATTAGCTGGGGTGTATTTAAATACATCTTCAATAATCCGGTCATGCACTTGTATCACCATGCCTACAACTTACCAGAAGGTCGTTACGGAATGAACTACGGAATTAGTTTAAGCTTATGGGATTACATCTTTAAAACTGATTACGTACCTGAGGATAGTGGCACTATTGAAATAGGATTTAAAGGAGATGACCAATTCCCGCAGGATTTTGTTGGTCAAAACCTCTTCGGATTCGTTAAGAAATCAAAATAAATACTGAAGTTATACATCCATACAAAATCACGCTAATCTCATAGTTCGGTTAGCGTGATTTTTTTATGCTTTCTATTTTTTTTCATTCCAAATGCATCTTTTTTGTAACTTTTTAGTCTACTAAGTGAATCATAAATTAAAAAGTCATGAAAAATTATACATCAGATTGTACCTGCACCTGTGTTGAGTGTGGTCATGGAAATTGTGCCAATTGTAGTTGTGACAACTGTACTTGCCATAATTGTAATTGTTAACCATGACCACGCAAGAACTCTGGAACTTATACTCAGATGATCTTAAAAGATTTATCACCAGCAAGGTCAAAAACGAATCCGTTGCTGGTGATATTTTGCAGGATTCATTCCTAAAAGTTCATCTGAAATTACATTCATTACGAGATTTTTCAAAAGCGAAGTCTTGGTTATTCAGCGTGACTCGAAATGTCATTATGGATTATTTCAAAGCCCATAAAATTGAGTCCAACGAACTCATAGAATTGAGCAACAATTCCTTTGAAAAAAATGAGCATACCGAACAGGATTGCCTCATCGGAATTTTACAAACATTACCCGAAAAGTATAGAAAACCAATATTTCTTTCTGATATCAAAGGAATCAAACAGACTGAGGTAGCAAAACAACTCAAGTTGCCTTTACCTACTGTCAAATCACAAATCCAACGTGGACGAAAACTAATTGCTCAAGGATTTATGGATTGCTGCGGATATGTAATGAATGACCAAGGTGTTCTTGTTGGTGAAATTCAAGACAAAGAAGATTGCAAAATCTGCAGTTAGTTTTTAACTCCAGGCTGCTTTAATTTCCATCCTGTTTTGGCTTTTTCGGCATCAACAATCGCCTTTACATCGGCCAATAATTTTTTGGCGTCATATACAATTCCATCTTTAATCGTATACTTTACTCCACCCGCTCGAACAACTTCATTATCCTTTGTAAGTCGAACTGCACCTGTACCATAAAGCACTTTTAAATTCTTTAACGGATTCTCTTCAACAATAACAAAATCAGCTAATTTCCCAATTTGAATGGATCCGATTTTATCATCCCATCCTAAGGCCTCAGCACCATTCAAAGTTGCGGAACGAATTACTTCTAACGGATGAAATCCTGATTCACGTAACAATTCCAATTCACGGATGTACGCAAATCCATATAACTGATAAATAAATCCAGAATCTGATCCGGTAGTTACCCTACCTCCTCGGTTTTTATATTCATTAACAAAGGTCATCCATAATTGATAATTACGCTTCCAGGCCACTTCTTGTTCTGTACCCCAATCGTGCCAATACGAACCATGAGATATTTTACTTGGCTCGTAAAATTTCCATAATGAAGGAAGTGTATAATCCTCGTGCCATTCGGCTCTTCGAGCTCTTTGTAAGTCTCTACTGGCTTCGTAAATATTGAATGTCGGATCTAAGGTGAAATCTAAATCCAACAGCTCATTCATCACTTTATTCCAATGCTCTGAATAGGGTTTTGCCGCTTGCTCCCACAATTTACCAGCCTCTTCAAAACGATGCTGTTCATTCTGATAATTATAATCCAACGGATAATTCTGAACAGTTCTATCGTCAAATAGTGCTTCTGGCAAACCATACCAATGCTCCATGGTAGTTAATCCTGCTCTCGCCGAATGCAAAACGTTCCAGCGAGCCACACTAATTTGAGCGTGATGACAAGCCGAACCCAGTCCTAGTTTTTTATTTTCATCCAATGCGGCGGCCATAATTTCTGGTTCTGCACCGAAAAATTTGATTCCGTCTGCTCCATTTTTCGCATTGGCCTGAACCCATTTACGGGCATCCTCGGGAGTTGAAATCGGACTATCATTCAATGGGTTAAAATCCTTTGTGGTTTGCCCGAAACCTGTATATGCAAAAATGCGTGGCGCTACGATCGAGTTCTTCGCACTTTTACGTTTCAAATCTAGTGTCCAATCGATACTTCGACCACTCGGTTCTCTTACCGTAGTGATTCCATGAGCCATCCAAAGTTTGAATACATAATCCCAATCTGCACCTTGAGCCACTCCTCCAATATGCCCATGCATATCAATAAATCCTGGCAACAAGTACATTCCATTTGCATCTAATTCTTTCCCTCCTTTTTTTAGTTTAGGTCTGCTCTTCGGATTGATTTCGACTCCGGGATAACCCACTACTTTAATTTGAGTGATTTTATTTCCTTCAACTACAATATCCACTGGACCCCTTGGCGGCGAACCATCACCATTGATTAACGTGACACCTCGAATGATTAATTGATTATAAGGCCCATCTCCTTTATGCCCCTCTTGAGCCATTGTGATGGTAGATGCAATGAATAGCATTGCAATTATGAAATTTTTCATATCGTATCGTTTAGTTTCTCGGAACTGAAATTCGGTTTCCGAAGAATAATGCATTTAAAAATAATTTATTTGTTCCGTACCAGGCTCCCCTGAAATTCGGATTATCGGCAAATAATACAGTCCTACCTCTTCCTATCGGACTCACCAACAGTGATGCTGATGGCTTTAAGAATACTTCTAAATTCTGAGTAGAAATGAAACCATCAATATGTGGATCTTTGGTATACTTAGCCACCGTTGCATAGGGATTGGAACTTGGCGCTAAAAACACAGTATTGTTCTTATACACTGGGATATTCGATTGTCGATAACCAAAACCTAACGGGTGCGTAAGATCCAAATTCACCTCGAAAATAGCTCCTCCTAATCGTTCTCTTCCGATATGCTCGGAAGCTTCAACATAGGGAAGACGCTGTGTTTTTTCTCCATTCTTTTTCGGCCTCTGAGTTAGTTTTTCCTTAACAATTTTATTTCGAATCGCCCATTGAGAGGCCCTTCCAATCGTGATTAAAGTATTTCCTTGTGATACCCAATCTTTAACTTTTAGTTTTTGAACAGAATCAATCTGACTGTAACTTCCAGAAACCATGACAAGCGTATTGTATTTGTCTAATGAGGCATTTCGGAATCGATTCATTTGAATCTTTGTAATGGGTAAATGAACTCGATTGTCTAATAAATGCCAAACCTCACCTGCTTCATATGACGAAACCCCGTCTCCAATTAGCATTGCAATTTTAGGATCTTGTATTTTTCTAAAGTTGTTACTTCCTAAATCAATTCCCTTCAAACTAAATCCAGTAGCTGTGGAATACATTGGAACTTCAAATTTCTTCTGAACTTCGGATACGATTTCAAATACGGTATCCGCATCCATAGATTGCTTACTCACAGGTATCATAACAGTTCCATAGTTGAAATTCTTAGGGCCTGAATTCGTTTGTGCCGAAAATGGCTTAAAAGCCACCGAAGCCTTAATTCCTTTCTTTTGAAGATGTGCCAAAGCGGCCGGAGCATTGTAATCATCCCAATCCAAAAGGTAAGCATACGATGTTTTTGTAGCTAAATTAGGATTTAACATCCCATCCGTAGTGGTTATTTGATTCCCCAAACGAACAGACTTCAATCCCTTTGCCTGCATATTGTAGAAATTAGAAACACTCCATGCAGATGCATCATAAAATACACTGTCTCTGTATTTGCTGTAGGTTTCGAACATCGTTTGAACCATTCGATGTTGTGGTTGTTTTAAAGGAACCACAAACTTGGACCCCTTTTGATATACTTTGATTTTATGTTTTAATAAAAACTCGACAAATGCTTTATTTCGATTTCTGTCATAAGCATCTCCGAATTCGTAAGC
>JALQZD010000292.1 GCA_023258495.1 Polaribacter sp. | reverse complement strand
GAAAAAATCAATTTCTGGAATGAAGATTATTGGATGTATTTTGAAGATGTAGATTTGTCCAAAAAAGTTTCAGATTTGGGTGGAGAAATTGCCTTATTGACCAATTGTGAAATTGTCCACAATCATGGCGGATCATCAAGAATAAATCTCAAAACAGCAAAAATTACCAAAAGTGAGGTTATAAAGTCCAAACACGTTTATTTACGCAATCATTTTAGTGGTTCTCAATTATTTGTGTTGCAATTTTTGGTCGTTTTAATTACGTTGTTAGAAAAAATATTTTTAGGAATTCTTTCTCTTTTTGTTTTGTTTATACCAAAAGCAAGACTTTACTTTTTATTGATGATAGAAATCATAAATTACTATTTTAGTGCTATATTTCATCTATCTTGGTTGAGCAAACGCTCGATGAATTACAAGAAACATAAATGAGTCAACACATCTCCTACTTTAAGCATTACAGAAAAGAAATGCTTCCCTTTATACCAACAACAGCTACAAAAATCCTGGAAGTTGGTTGTGGACAAGCAAATTTTTCAAGTCAATTAGTAAAAGAAGGGAATGAAATTTGGGGAATAGAATTGAATCCTAATGCCGCAAAAGTAGCATCAGAAAAGTTATACAAAGTACTTACAGGCACTATAGAGGAAAGAATATCAGAAATTCCTGATAATTATTTTGATGTGATTATTATGAATGATGTTATTGAGCATTTAATTTATCCGAAAGAAGTTTTGGAGCAGTTGAAAACAAAAATGGTAGTCAACGGCCTGATTGTTTCATCAATACCAAATGTTCGTTATTCAAAAAATCTTTTCAAGTTACTCTTCAAAAAAGATTGGAAATACACAGAATCTGGAATTTTAGACAACACCCACTTTCGTTTTTTTACGAAGAAAAGTATTAAAAGAATGTTTACGGAAACAGGTTTTGAAGTTGAAAAATGTAAAGGAATTAACAGAACTGAATCATTTTTATACTTTCCATTTGCAATTTTATTCAACATTATTTTATTGTTTTCACAAGTGGATATGTTTTTTATGCAGTTTGCCACAGTCGCTCGTAAGAAATAGTAAAACGGGTTTTTCTTTACATTAAGAAACAATAACTTTGCACCTGATCTTAATAAAACTACGTGAATTTTAAAGAAGCAATTTCATCACATATTTTTACTTTAATTTCTAAAGCATCATCAGAGTTGGGTTTAGAAACTTATGTGATTGGCGGATTTGTACGTGATTATTTGCTAGATAGACATACGTCCAAAGATATTGATATAGTGACCATTGGTGATGGAATCGCGCTGGCAGAGGAGGTGTCTCGATTGCTTCCGCATCAGCCTAAAGTACAGGTGTTCAAAACCTACGGAACTGCCATGTTGCGAACCAAAGAATTGGAAATTGAATTCGTTGGTGCTCGAAAAGAATCCTATTCAGAAGGTAGCCGGAATCCTAAAGTTTCAACGGGAACACTGGAAGATGACCAGAAAAGGAGAGATTTTACGATCAATGCATTGGCATTAAGCTTAAATACTGAGAATTACGGTGCCTTATTGGATCCATTTGACGGAATATCAGATTTGAAGAAAGGGATCCTTAAAACACCTTTAGATCCCAATAAGACATATTCCGATGATCCGTTACGCATGATGCGTGCCATCAGATTTGCAACACAACTCGGATTTACCATTGAATCCAATTCTCTGAATGCAATTGCTGAGAATCATGAGCGATTACAAATCATTACTAAAGAGCGCATCATCGATGAATTGCATAAGATCATAGCGTCAGACAAACCTTCTACAGGATTCAAATTATTAGAGAATACGAAATTACTTCCGCAGATTCTTCCGGAATTGATTGCATTAAAAGGAGTAGATGAAGTCGAAGGTCAAACCCATAAAGATAATTTTTATCACACATTAGAAGTGGTAGACAATATATGTCTTACTACAGATGATTTATGGCTTCGGTGGGCAGCGTTATTGCATGATATTGGAAAAGCACCAACCAAAAAATACGATAAGAAAGTGGGATGGACCTTTCATGCTCATGAATTTGTGGGTTCGAAAATGGTATACAGATTATTCAAGCGTTTAAAAATGCCGTTGAACAACAAAATGAAATTTGTTCAGAAGATGGTATTGTTAAGTTCCAGACCGATTGTTTTGGCTTCGGATGTGACTGATTCTGCTGTTCGTCGGTTAATTTTTGATGCAGGTGATGATATCGATTCACTGATGTTACTTTGTGAGGCAGATATCACGACGAAGAATGCGAAGAAATTTAAACGTTATCATAAAAACTTCGAATTGGTTCGGGAGAAAATCAAAGAAGTAGAAGAGCGTGATCGTATTCGAAATTTTCAACCACCAATTTCTGGTGAACTTATCATGGAAACCTTTAATTTAAAACCTTGTCGTGAAATCGGAATGATTAAAGAAGCGATTAAAGAGGCAATCTTAGAGGGTAAAATTGCGAATGATTATGATGAATCCTATCAATTTATGTTGACAAAAGGAAAGGAGCTAGGTTTCATCTTAAACTAGACTCTGCATTTCTACCAATTTGAAATACTCCGATTTCTTTTTTAACAAGGTCTCGTGTTTTCCTTGTTCCACAATTTCACCTTTCTTCAATACAATGATGGCATCTGCTTTTTGAATGGTAGATAATCGATGGGCAATCACCAATGAAGTCCTGTTTTCCATCATTTTTTCTAGGGCCTTTTGAACCAGCTGTTCTGATTCCGT
>JALQZD010000284.1 GCA_023258495.1 Polaribacter sp. | reverse complement strand
TTGGGTATTTACCAGAAGAAAGAGGTTTGTATAAATCAATGAAGGTGGGAGAGCAGGCCTTATACCTCGCCCAATTAAAGGGAATGAGTAAATCAGAAGCCAAAAAGCGATTAAAATATTGGTTTGATAAGTTTGATATTTTCTCTTGGTGGAATAAAAAGATTGAAGAGTTATCTAAGGGTATGGCACAAAAAGTACAATTTGTTGTCACCGTATTACATCAACCCAAATTGTTAATATTTGATGAGCCATTTTCTGGGTTTGACCCTATCAATGCACAATTAATTGCGAAGGAAATATTACAACTTCGCGATGAAGGGGCTACTATTATTTTTTCTACACATCGCATGGAAAGTGTGGAGGAATTGTGTGATGAAATTGCCTTAATTGATAAATCAAATAAAATTTTAGAAGGAAATTTAAATGACATCAAATCGCAGTTTAGAACCAATGTGTTTCAGGTTGGTGTAACCACTCCAAATGATGATACTTTCCGAAATGAATTGGCTTCAAAATTTGAAGTTTATGAACCAGATTTTAAGCTACTAGGCAATGAATTAACCTGTAATATTAAATTACCAAAAGGTGAAACTCCGAACGAGTTATTGTCTTATTTGTCATCTCACGGAACGGTGAATCACTTTGTAGAAGTTATTCCAGATGCCAATGATATTTTTATTCAAGCCGTTAACCAAAATTCTTAATTATGAGTAAGTTAAACCTAATAATAAAAAGAGAGTTTTTGGCTAAGGTGAAAAATAAATCCTTCATTGTAATGACTTTTTTGAGTCCATTATTAATGGTAGGAATGGGTGCTTTGGTTTATTTTTTGATGAAGAAAAATGATGAAAAAATCAAACAGATTGCGTATGTTGATGAGTCAGCGTTCTTTTCAAAAGAAGATTTCAAGAATTCGAAAACAGTAAAATATTTAGACCTTACCGATTTGGGGATTGAGGACACAAAAAAGAAGGTAGAAGCAGGTGAGTATTATGGTGCGTTGTACATTCCGAAACAGGATTCTCTAGAAATTTTAGCAAGTAATGTTGAATTTTTCTCCAAAGAATCTCCAGGACTGACAGTTATGAACACCATAGAAGGTAAATTGGAACGCAAGCTTCAAAACCTGAAATTGTCCAGTTTTGGAATTGATTATCAGAAGATTAAGGATTCGAAAATTGGGGTTGATGTCAAAATGTATAACTTTTCAGGAGAGCAATCTTCCAAATTAGTTAATGGATTAAAAATTGCGGTTGGCGCACTGGCTGGATATTTATTGATGATGTTTGTCATCGTCTACGGATCATCAGTAATGCGAAGTGTTATAGAAGAAAAAACGAGTAGAATTATCGAAGTCATCGTTTCTTCAGTAAAACCATTCCAATTGATGTTGGGAAAAATCATTGGAAACGCTTCTGCCGGATTACTTCAGTTTTTAATTTGGGGTATTATTCTTTTTATAGTGTCAACGGTCGCAACTTCCCTTATGGGAGTTGATGTCAATGAATTACAAAATTCCTCGATTACTGCAGATCAGATTGAAGCTGCAAAACAACAAGTATCTGGAAGTAAAATGGAAATTGTCTTTAAAGAGGTAATGAGTTTGCCGCTATTGAAATTATTCTTATTATTCATTTTCTACTTCTTAGGTGGATATATGTTATACAGTTCATTATTTGCTGCAATTGGTGCAGCTGTTGATAACGAAACCGATACGCAACAGTTTATGTTACCGATCATGTTACCATTAATTTTAGGAGTCTATGTGGGGTTTGCAACGGTAATTAATGATCCACACGGACCAATTTCGGTAGCTTTTTCTCATATCCCATTTACATCGCCAATTGTTATGCTGATGCGGGTGCCATTTGGAGTGGAGTGGACTGAATTGCTAATTTCAATGGCATTATTATTGTGTACCTTTACATTCATGGTTTGGTTTGCATCTAAAATCTATCGTGTTGGAATTTTAATGTATGGTAAAAAACCAACCTATAAAGACCTTTATAAGTGGATTAGATATAATGGATAAGTTTAGAGATTTTCTGAATTACAGCTTTGAATTAACAGACAAGATTCATATCGACGTGAAAACGATTCTGTTTTTGCTTTTCATTCTGGTACTTACAAATACCATTCTAAAAATTACCAAGAAGGTATTCAAGAAACGTTTGAATGATGAGGATAAAGATAAATTCACTGGTGTATTTAGTTTTCTTCAATACTTCATTTATATCATTGTCATTATCATCGGATTAGAATCCTCAGGAGTTCAAGTTAGTGTTTTACTTGCCGGTTCTGCTGCACTTTTAGTCGGATTAGGGCTTGGACTTCAAACCTTATTTCAGGACATTATTTCGGGTATTTTTATCCTTTTGGATAAAACATTAAGCGTGAATGATATTGTGGAGATTGAGGGTAAAATTGGTAAAATTGAAGAAATCAAATTAAGAACGACCAGAGCAGTTACCATTGACGATAAAGTACTCGTTATTCCAAATCACAAGTTTTTAACAGAGAGTCTTTTCAACTGGACTCAAAATGGAGTTCAAACGACCGAAGAAGTTACTGTTGGAGTAGCCTATGGTTCGGATGTTCAATTGGTGAAACAGATTTTATTAGAGGTGGCAGGAAATCATCCGCAGATACTAAAAGTCAATCCGCCGGCGGTATTATTCAATGATTTTGGTGATAGTGCGCTGCAGTTTAAACTCTTATTCAGTTTAAAAAATAGTTATGCACACATGAGAATCAAAAGTGATTTACGATTCGAAATCGATAAGAAATTTAGAGAAAACAATATTCAAATTCCTTTTCCGCAAAGGGATGTTCATATCATCAACGAGAAATAAATGTCACGAATATTAATCATAGAAGACGAAGCTGCCATCCGCAGAGTATTAAAGAAAATCATTTCAGAAGAAAATGATTCCTATCAGGTCGAGGAGGCCGAAGATGGATTAATAGGATTGGATCTGATTAAAAAGAATGATTATGATTTAGTGTTATGTGATATTAAAATGCCAAAGGCTGATGGGGTTGAGGTACTTGAGAAAACCAGAAAATTAAAGCCAGAGACTCCCGTAGTAATGATTTCTGGGCACGGAGATATTGATACGGCAGTGCAAACGATGCGATTAGGGGCTTTCGATTATATTTCGAAACCACCAGATTTGAATCGCTTATTGAATACGGTTCGAAATGCATTAGATCGAAAAGAACTGGTAATAGAAAATAAACGTTTAAAGAAAAAGGTAAGTAAGAATTATGAGATGATTGGAAAAAGTAAAGCCATCACTCATATTAAGGAAATTATTGAAAAAGTTGCACCGACTGATGCCAGAGTTTTGATAACTGGACCTAACGGAACGGGAAAAGAATTGGTAGCACACTGGTTACACGAAAAATCGGAAAGAGCAAAATCACCATTGATTGAAGTAAATTGTGCTGCGATTCCGTCTGAGCTAATAGAAAGTGAATTATTTGGTCATGTTAAAGGAAGCTTTACAGGAGCCAATAAGGATCGAGCTGGAAAATTTGAAGCTGCAAATGGAGGTACAATTTTCTTAGACGAAATTGGAGACATGAGTCTGTCTGCACAGGCGAAAGTGCTTAGAGCACTTCAGGAAAATAAAATTAGCAGAGTAGGATCAGATAAGGATATTAAGGTAAATGTGCGGGTCGTTGCAGCGACAAACAAAAATCTTAAAAAGGAAATAACAGAAGGAAGATTCCGTGAAGATTTATACCACAGACTAGCCGTGATATTAATCCAAGTTCCTGCCTTGAATGATAGGAGAGACGATATTCCATTATTGATCGATTTTTTTACAGATAAAATTTCAAACGAGCAAGGAACGGTAAAAAAGGAATTTTCAACAGAAGCAATAAAGTTACTGCAATCCTATGATTGGACTGGAAATGTAAGGGAACTGCGCAATGTAGTTGAACGATTGATCATTCTTGGAGAAAAAATAGTGTCGGATAAGGATGTCCGACTATTTGCAAGTAAATAAAATAAAAAAAGAGAGGCAATTGCCTCTCTTTTTTTATACCTAACATTGTGAAATTTATTTCAAATCAAATCGATCTAAATTCATAACCTTCGCCCAGGCATTAACAAAGTCCCTTACGAAGATTGACTCACCGTCATCTGCACCATAAACTTCACAAACTGCTCTTAATTCTGTATTGGAACCAAAAATTAAATCAGCTCGTGTTCCGTAGAATTTCATTGCCCCGGTTGCTCTATGTCTTCCAATAAATTCTTTATCATCACCATTGGCAGCCGCCCAAGTGATTGAAAAGTCTAAAATATTTGTAAAGAAGTCATTTGAAAGTGTTCCTACATGATTTGTAAATACTCCATGTTTTGCACCGTTATAATTCGCTCCTAACACTCTTAAACCACCTACTAAAGCAGTCATTTCAGGAATTGATAGTGATAAAAGGTTCGCTCTATCAATTAATAAATCTTCATCAGCAACATCTAATTCAGAATTCATGTAGTTTCTGAATCCATCTGCTAAGGGCTCAAGATATCCGAAAGATTCTAAGTCTGTTTGCTCTTGAGATGCATCTCCTCTTCCTTGAGAGAAAGGAACAGTTAGCTCATAACCGCCTTTGCTTGCAGCTTCTTCGATAGCGGCATTTCCTGCTAAAACAATTAAGTCGGCCATAGAAATTTCTCCACTAAATTCTTTTTGGATTCCTTCTAAAACAGAAAGTACTTTATTCAATTCTTCTGGGTTGTTCACTTCCCAACTTCTTTGAGGCTCAAGTCGAATTCTTGCACCGTTCGCACCACCTCTCTTGTCAGAATCTCTGTAAGTTGAAGCAGATGCCCAAGCTGTTTTTACCAATTCTGATGTTGATAAACCAGAAGCTAAAATCATTTTCTTTAATGAATCAATATCAGTATCCGATAATGTATAATCAACAGTTGGGATATGATCTTGCCAGATTAATTCTTCGCCTGGAACTTCAGGACCTAAATAACGATTGATTGGTCCCATATCTCTATGGGTTAATTTGAACCAAGCTCTTCCGAAGGCATCTTCAAATGCTTCATGGTCTTTGTGGAAACGCTCAGAAATTTTTCTGTACTCGGGATCCATTTTTAACGCCATATCTGCTGTAGTCATCATTAAAGCTTGCGTCCCTGTTCCTCCAGCACTAGGAGCAACTGGGGCATCCTGACCTGCTTTTGGAGTCCATTGGTGTGCTCCGGCAGGACTTTTAGTCAATTCCCACTCATATCCTAAAAGTACATTGAAATAATCTCCATCCCATCGAGTTGGATTTGGAGTCCATGCACCTTCAATTCCACTTGTTATAGCATCTTCTAAAACACCAGAATTGAAAGAGTTTTTCCATCCAGTACTCATTTCTTCGATAGAAGCACCATGTGGCTCAACTCCTACATATTTTTCAGCATCGGCAGCACCATGTGCTTTTCCGAATGTATGTCCACCTGCAACTAAAGCAACAGTTTCCTCATCATTCATCGCCATTCTACCAAAAGTAATTCTGATATCATGTGCTGATTTTAATGGATCAGGCACTCCATTAGGTCCTTCAGGATTCACATAGATTAATCCCATATGAACGGCACCTAAATGTCCTTCTAATTCCCCATCACTTGTATCATATCTATCATCATTATCTAACCATCCTGTTTCACTTCCCCAGTAAATATCTTGCTCTGGTTGGTAAACATCCTCACGCCCACCTGCAAATCCGAATGTTGGGAATCCCATAGATTCTAATGCCACATTACCTGCAAGAATCATTAAATCTGCCCAAGAAATTTTCTTGCCATATTTCTTTTTGATGGGCCATAATAGTAATCTTGCTTTGTCTAAGTTCCCATTATCTGGCCAGCTATTTAGAGGAGCAAATCGATGCGTACCTGATGCTGCCCCACCACGTCCATCACCAACTCTATATGTTCCAGCACTATGCCAAGCCATACGAATCATGAATCCTCCATAGTGTCCATAATCTGCAGGCCACCAATCTTGAGAGTCGGTCATCAATTGGGTTAAATCACTTTTTAGTTCTTCGTAGTTTATCGAATTAAAAGCCTCGGCATAGTCAAAATCTGCTCCCATTGGATTATTCTTAGGGTCGTTTTGACGTAAAATATTCAACTTTAATTCGTTCGGCCACCAATCTCTATTTTGAGTACCACCTCCAGCAGATTTCTTTTGTGTTCCGCTTAAAAATGGACAATTGGCCGCATTACTACTATTAATATTGTAATTTCCTTCGTTACTCATAAAATTTAAATTTTGCTGATTTAAAACACAAATTTACCATTATTCAATGGATAATTTTTATCTATATTTCTTATTTAAAAATAGAATTGCCTTATATTAAATTGATGTAATTTTTTGAAATACAGACACTTAATAAAGGTGTGAATAAATTAGACTTGCTTCGATTTCATTTTGAGAAAAGATACCTTCTTGAAGAAGTTCATTCAATTGGTCGATTAGCCTATATTCTAAATTTTAACTTTTAGTAAATTTTGAAATCAGGGCTTCATACCGTGGAAATAAGTCGATTAATATTTTTCTGGTAGGTAAAACAAAATCTTTAAAATCAAATCCGGGAGATACAGTACAACCCACAAATGAAAATGAATCTGACTCCATTACCTCGGCTGCAAACCAATATTTTGCAGGTACAGTAAACTGTGGAACTTGTCCTTTATCATATTGGTTACCTACCATTGCAAAGGAATAATCACCATTTGGAGAAAGCATGTGAATTTTTACTGGTGATCCTTCATAAAAATGCCACATTTCATCTTGGTTTATTTTGTGAAATGCTGAAAAATCAGAAGAGCTTATCAGGAAATATATTCCTGTGCAATAATTTCTTTCTCCCTCGATATCTGGATCTAATGCATTAGATGGAATTTTTCCATTACTGCGATAAGTTTCTTTGAAAAAGCCAACTTCAGGATGAGGTTCTAATTTAAATTGTTCGATAATGGTATTCAATTTATTGTTCACAACTACTCATTATTTAGGTGATTAGATGAAAGTAAAAATACTGAAATTATTATCTTTATAGCTTTACATACCCGCTGTGGATTTGTCCCAGTATAAAGTATCGAGCCCAATTAAATGAAAAGAAATACAATTTTAAGGAATATGCATTACCAGCAGATATTTTATCTGAATTAGACAATTTTAAAGTACAGTTGAACGAAGAATAATAATAACGATGAATTTAAAATTAAAGCGACCACTCGTTTTTTTCGATTTAGAAACAACAGGAGTCAATATTGGAACAGATCGAATCGTTGAAATATCTATCTTAAAGGTTCATCCTAATGGTAATAAAGAAAGTTATACCTGGTTGGTGAATCCTGAAATAGAAATTCCGGCTGAGGCAATTGCGGTGCACGGAATTACAAATGAAAAGGTGGTTACCGAACCGACCTTTAAAGAATTGGCTGCTAAAGTGAGCGATTTAATTGCTGATTGTGATTTGGCTGGATTTAATTCCAATCGTTTCGATATTCCGTTACTAGCCGAAGAATTGATGCGTGCTGGAATTGATTTTGATATGGACAACCGAAAAGCGGTTGATGTACAAGTGATTTATCACAAGAAGGAAAAACGAAATTTAAGCGCGGGCTATCAGTTTTACTGCGGAAAAGAATTGGAAGGCGCACATAGCGCAGAAGCGGATACATTAGCAACTTATGAAATCTTAAATGCGCAGGTTGAAAAATACGAGGATCTGGAAAGTACTGTTGATGCCTTAAGTGAATATTCGTCCCATTCAAAACGAGCAGATTTTGCCGGATTTATTCTGTTCAACGATAATAAGCAAGAAATTTTTTCATTCGGAAAATACAAAGGACGATTGGTTGAAGATGTACTAAAAGAAAATCCTGGATACAATTCATGGATTCAGAATGCTGATTTTCCATTGTACACAAAAAATGTATTACAGAAAATTTCAGATCGTCTTAGAAAACCAAAAACTAAATTGTCGAAAGAGGATCAATTAAAAGCACTTCAAGACAAGTTTAATACAAGATTTTAATCAATGTTTGTAGAATTTGACAAAATGCCGGATACTTCACGTATTTGGATTTATCAATCCAATCGCGAATTCAGTAGTGAAGAAGAAAATGTCATTAAACGTAACACCAAAAAATTTATTGATAACTGGACCCGACATGGTGATGATCTAAAAGGATCATTCACCATGGTTTACAATCGATTTGTTGTCATTGCCGTCGATGAAAATTTTGCGAATGTTTCCGGATGTTCGATCGATGCAAGTGTTCGATTTATCCAACAAATTCAAAGTGAATTAAATATTGATTTGTTAAATAAGTTACA
>JALQZD010000252.1 GCA_023258495.1 Polaribacter sp. | reverse complement strand
TTATTTCTATATCTAGCCATAACATCTCTTAAATATTGTTCGGCCTTGATTTTAGGTAAGTTACCTACATCAATATAGAATATTCTTCTTTCAGGTGCTCTAGCAATTCTGTAAATAACAACAGCGTCTTCAATCATTCTTAATTGATTGACTGGTTTAATTGCCTTATGTAAATAAGACAAGACCATATTTTTAGTTTGGTCTACTAAACCTGAAGGACAAAATGCGATTGTGTCTGGTGCAATTTTAATACCACCAGATGTTGAATTGATAACACCTTTTTCATTGAACAAATAATATTCAACAAATTCATCTACTACAGTTAAACCGTGTGGAGTAGGAACATCAGGTCTTTTTTTTCTGACTTCTCGTATTCTTTTAATTTTACGAGGGTCAATGTATTTTAATTCCGTAATACCCTTTTTAGGGCTATCTCTATCAATAATTTTTTGATAGAAGATACGACCATCGACATACCATCTTCTAAAGATGTCGTGGCCTCTTGTGTTAAATTGTAGAAGTCTTAAAACTTCATTAAATTCGTCTTCGATTTTCTTTCTTACTTCATCACCGTAAGGTAGATTTTCTACATTTACTTTGACAGCAGCAGACATCTCATTCGCCACAATTGCTTCATTGACAATATCTTCGATTGCCATATCGCACTCGGGGTGTAATGAGATTTCTCTATATCTTCGGATTAAATCAGCTTCAGTTTTGGCCGTACCTTCCATGTCCAGGTATTGACCAAAGTAACCACCAGCGGCGATGGTTTGTGTACCATCATCCGCTGGAGCTACAGTAAAGCTTTGTTTTGGATCCGACTGCTTTTTCAGCCTTGTGATAGAAAATCCAAATAGTTCAGCCATTATATTACCTCTTAATTATATTGGTAATACTTATCCACTTAAAATTAAGTGGTTGTATTACTTTCAAAGTATTGATACGCAAATGTTACTGAAAATTCTTCAATAGCAGTTGCTTCATCAAAGTTCAAGTCAATAGCAGCAATGTTGATTGGATACAATCCTCTTAATGTATAAGATTTAATTGTATTTCCGTTTCTATCTAAGTGGTCAACAAAAGCATCAACTTGATAGTCAACTGGATTTGTTAATCCTTCGTTGTCTGTCATATTGTTGATACCATTTTGCCATCTTTCGAAAGCGTTTCTTAACTTAAAGTTAGTATCGTTAAGAACAGTTACGGACCAATCTTCAAAGGTTCTATCACCAGCGATTTTAATTTGTCTGCCACGGAATGGAACATTAATGTTACCAACTACCATTGCAGGAATTGTTGTCGCTCTACATAAAAAAGCTAAGTCTTCGATTTCACCACCCACAGCAGCGTAACCTGGAAAAGGCATTGTTACCTTAAACTGGTTTGCTCTTGCACCACCGCCAGCGAGTTTAGCTTTAAAATCGTTAATATTAGGCATAGTTATTTCTCCTTTTTATTAACCAGCTACTTCGTCAAAGCTGACGCCAGTTCTAGTTGCAACGAATTGTAAAGTGATAAAGTTGATACTTCTAGCAGGTTTAATGAA
>JALQZD010000184.1 GCA_023258495.1 Polaribacter sp. | reverse complement strand
CGATATTGATTTTGATGATGAAGGGCGCAGTAAAGTGATGGATTACGTAATTAATAAATACGGAGCGAATCAGGTGGCTCAGATCATTACCTACGGAACCATGGCTGCAAAATCTTCAATTCGAGATACAGCTCGGGTTCTAGATTTGCCATTATATGAAGCCGATCGAATTGCGAAACTGATACCAGGGGTAAAATTGAAAAATATCTTTGGTGATGATGAAAAGAGTAAATCTAAAATTGACGGACTTCGAGAAGAGGACAAACAGAAAGTTAGTGAACTTAAATCCATTGCCGAAGGTGACGGTGTAGAATCCGAAACCGTTCAAAAGGCAGCTATATTGGAAGGTTCGCTGCGAAATACGGGGATTCATGCCTGCGGTGTGATTATTACCCCGGATGATATTACCAATTTCGTTCCAGTAGCATTAGCCAAGGATTCGGATATGTATGTTACCCAGTTTGATAATTCTGTGGTTGAATCGGCAGGGCTATTAAAAATGGATTTCCTCGGACTAAAAACATTGACTTTAATCAAGGACACGGTTAAAATTGTAAAAGCACTGCATGGTGTTGATTTAGATCCGGAAAGCTTTCCATTAGAAGATGAAAAGACATATGAATTGTTCCAAAGAGGTGAAACCATTGGTATTTTCCAGTACGAATCTCCCGGAATGCAAAAGCATATGCGATCACTAAAACCAACGGTTTTTGGAGACTTAATTGCGATGAACGCACTCTATCGTCCAGGGCCGATGGAATATATTCCATCTTTTGTTAGAAGAAAGCATGGCGAAGAAAATATTGAATATGACCTTCCAGAAATGGAAGAATATCTAGCAGAAACCTACGGAATTACCGTTTATCAGGAGCAAGTTATGCTACTCTCTCAAAAGCTTGCCGATTTCACGAAAGGTGAGGCCGATATTCTTCGTAAAGCCATGGGTAAAAAGCAAGCGGCGGTTCTTGCTAAAATGAAACCAAAATTCTTAGAACAGGCAAAAAAGAATGAGCACCCAGAAGATAAACTGGAAAAAATCTGGAAAGATTGGGAAGCATTTGCGAGTTATGCCTTCAACAAAAGTCATTCGACCTGCTATGCGTGGATTGCTTATCAAACCGCCTATTTAAAAGCACATTATCCTGCCGAATATATGGCTGCTGTATTATCAAACAACATGAATGATATCAAGCAGGTTACCTTCTTTATGAACGAATGTAAACGTATGGGATTAACCGTTCTTGGACCCGATATCAATGAATCATTCCTGAAGTTTTCGGTGAATAAAGACGGAGCAATTCGCTTTGGAATGGCGGCCATCAAAGGTGTTGGTGGAAGCGCCGTAAAGGCCATCATTAAGGAACGAAAAGAGAATGGTACGTTTACTTCCATTTTTGATGTAACCAAACGCGTAGATTTGAGAGCTGCCAATAAAAAGGCTTTTGAAAGTTTAGTGAAAGCAGGCGCTTTTGATTCGTTTCGTGACACACACAGAGCACAATATTTTAGTCTTGACGAGAAAGGAACGACTTTCTTAGAGCGCGCGATGCGATACGGAAGTAAACATCAGGAAAATGAAAATTCTGCGCAGGTATCCCTCTTTGGTGAAGCCTCGAACATTCAGTTTCCGGAACCCGAAATTCCAAATTGTGAAGAATGGGGAACATTGGAATTATTATCTCAGGAAAAAGAGGTTATCGGAATTTATATCTCTGCGCATCCATTAGATGACTATAAGCATCAGTTGAAATTCTGTAGTGGAACCATCTCTTTCTTACATCAGGATTTAAAACAATTTGTCGGAAAGAATTTAAGCTTTGCCGGAATCATAACCAACGTGAATCACATGGTATCAAAAAATGGTAATCCGTGGGCATCGTTCACCATTGAAGATTATGACAGTAGTTATGAATTCCGAATTTTCAAAGAGGAATACTTGAAATTTAAACACTTTTTGTTCCTGCAGAACTTCCTCCATGTGAAAATTAATTTCAAGAAGAATTTTTATACTGATGATGTCAAAGTTTCCTTTGTGGATATGAAACTCCTGTCAGAAGTTCTTGATCGTCACTGTGAAAAATTGACTTTAAAATTGTCATTAGAGGTACTCAACGAGCAAACCATTCTGGACCTAGACAGCATCTTAAAAAACCATAAAGGAAAACAATCGGTTAAGTTTTTGGTAAGGGATAGCAAGAGTAAAACAGAAGTATTACTTCCCAGCAGAAATACGAAGGTGAATGTAACATCAGGATTACTAGATTTACTTGAAAAACAACAGATTAATTTCAAGTTGAATTAACATGTATATTATAACTTGTTTACCTAGGGTTCAGGATTACTGTCTATAATAAGGAAGAAATTTCGCAATTGCCAGAAATGTATACCTATGGATTCTTAGTATACATTAGGTAAAACTCTTTTTAAGAAATGGTAAGCTCGTGGAAGATGGCTTCTAGTGATTTATTTTTCTGCTTTTTTAGATCTGATAACTTTTCGTTTAGTACCAGATTTCCCTTTTTTAAGATGAGTACTCGATCGCACAGCGCCTCGACTTCTTGCATGATATGGGTCGATAAAAGAACCGTTTTATTAGCTCCCAAGGATTTGATCAATTTTCTAATTTCAATCAATTGATTTGGATCTAATCCGGTAGTGGGTTCATCCAAAATTAATACTTCTGGATCATGAATAATGGCAGCCGCTAACCCCACTCGTTGCTGATATCCTTTCGATAATTGATGAATTTGTTTGTGGGCCTCTGGAGATAGGCCTACCCTATCAATAACATCAGCAACCGCAATCTCTGATAACTTCGAAATGGATGCATGAAACTGTAAATATTCCTTTACATACATCTCTTTATATAGTGGATTTTGTTCTGGCAAATAACCAATTCCTTTTTGGGCATTTAAGCGATCAGAATGAATATTAAAATCATTGATAATAGCAGTTCCATGATCCGCAGAAATAGAACCAGTAAGAATTTTCATTAAGGTCGATTTACCAGCCCCATTCGGGCCTAATAATCCGATAACTTCACCTTTATCTGCAGTAAATGAAACTTCATTTAAAGCAACTTGGCTTCCGTAGGTTTTTGATAAATTTTCTGATCTAATCGACATTCAGCTTCTGATTAAGAATTACTAAGTAAACGTTCTGTTTTTAGTTTCCGTATGGCTTTCATTCTTCCCCACGCCACTTTGTGGCGCTGTTTGTATAACCATAAACAACCTAAATCCAATCCGAAGTAGAAGAAGCTAATTCCGCTGGGCGGATTAAAACTTGGCAAGAAATCAAATATACCCCACGCTGTTGACGGCCATTTCCAACACAAGTAATTTGTACCCACAATTTCTAAATAGGCAACCGTTAGGTACATAGTTAAATAAAATAACCGCTCTCTTGGTTTAAATTTTAAAATAGTTAACGTAGCGATAGTCATTACGAATCCGAAAACATCATTCTTTGCCACAAGAAAAACGGTAGCATAAATAATAATGAAAATGGAAAAGAAAATTTCCAATTCCCGGCGATGCTTTTTAATAGAGGCCGCCTTAGAAAAATACAAAACGGCAATATAAACCAAGGCATGTCCTGGCGGAACGTAATGTGGTACATTTTCTAATCTGTAGGTATACATTCCCATTACAATAGAAAAGAGGTACTCTCCTATGATGGCTATCAATATGGCTGTAATCATCTGCTCTTTATTTCGAGCTGGAACCGTGTAGATGACAATTCCAGTTACGATAAACATCAAAATATTAGCATACCATTGTGCATGTTCTGTTATTTCAACAAAGTAAAAACTGTCTAGAAATAATCCGGTGAGCAAATAGAAAAATAACAATCCAATACTTTTTCCAGTTGCATACCACGGTGATGTACTCGCCAACAAACTCATGCCGCTAAAATAAGTAACTCCATAAAAAAAGACCCAATTAAATTAGGTCTTTCTTTGTATTTAAAATATCTCGTTTCCTATAATTGGTACCGCATTCTGAAACTAATGAATCTTGGTAAGATAAATGTTTCATTAATACTGTTTGCAATATTACTTAGGTTTACATTCACTCGAGAGTCAGTTCCCAATAAGTTACTTCCTACCAATTCATATTCCCATTTGGCGTCTCTGTTCTTTCTGTAAGCCATGGTGAAGTTCCAAATCTTAAAAAGATTTTGAAGCGTTCCATTTTGTTTTACTTCATTGTACGTGAAATCACTTTTGATGGTCAACGAATCCCATAGATATGCGTCAAACTCAATTCTTGGTGCGGTAGTCACCGTAGCAAACTCGTTCACCGCATTAGTTCTTACATTGGTGTTATCCTGATTGTTCCAAGTCACGTTATAACCCACACTAAAGTTAGGTGCTTTCGTAAAGTTTGTACGAATTCGTGGTCTAACACTATACACGTTCGTTTGAATTTGGTTTTGGTCGGCACCAAAAAATTGAAATCCTTTGAAGAAGGTATAACTACCGAAAATCCTGGTTTCAATTTTATTGAATGTTTTACTGATACTTCCCAGTACATTAAAGTTCTCTACATCCTCCGGAATATTCAAATTCGTTCTTGTAGACACCACAGATCCCGGAACGAAATTCACAGTACTTGCAATCTGATCGGTAGTTCTACTATACGAAGCTCTTGCAAAAATATTGGTGTAATTGAATAAATTGAAGCTACCATAACTAAGTGAAAGGTTCTCCACTTGAGCGTTTAAAATATCCTCATTACCAAAGAAGAAAGAATTGTAACTATTTGCCACCAAGCCTTCTGCAATAGCATTTACATCCGTGAAATTCACACTTTGACGGTAATTAAATCGTAAGCTTTCACTGCGCTTGAATTGCATAATCATTTGAAACTCTGGTAAGACTTTTTGGAATGAATCCTCAAAATATTGTGTTCCGAACTGAGTATTATTCAAGTTGTAGGCATGAAGTGTAAATCCAGGTGTAAAGGTAAAAATACCAGCCTTTAAACGATAGCGCATTCCTGCATAGATATCCGAAAAATTGTATTCCGTATCATTTGCTGTCGGAACATTATTTAACGATGGATCTATGGTATTACCGTTGTCTAAAACTTGATAAAATCTTGAATCGAAATTCTGTTTACTTAAAATAGTCCCACCAACAAAATTGAAGTTACTCCTCTGATTAATGATATAATAGTAATCTAACTTGGCATCAACTTGATTCGACTTTACACGTCGGTCTTGTTCCAATTGATACATTTGCTGATTCGTGTCTAATCCCAATTCATTTGCAGGACGATCAAATCCATCCAAGTTACTGTTTGGATCATTGTCTAAAGCAGCAGCGTAAAAAGGATCTTCGTCTTGTAATAAGTGTTGCACCTCTAAAGCAAAAATATTCTTTTCATTAGCCGTGTAGAAATAACTAAAGTTCTGATTGATTCTAAATGGTGTCGCATTTTCTCCAATGCTGATATTATTTCCCAATACTTGTGAAGATTCCAAATCTGTTCTGAATTCATTCGAAAAACGTCCGATGACATCATAGTTCAACTGATTATTGAAGTCCTTCTTGTAAATCGCACTTAATTTTAATAATCCAGTATTACTCGTTTGATCGGTTGTATTGTCAGTTTGATCATCTGGAATTGTAGGATCTACATAATTAATGATTCTTCTATTTCGCTGACCATTTTCATTCCCAGACCAAATTAAGAATCCGCTTAAATCTAATTTCTTATTTGGCGAATAACTGAAGTTTAGAGCCGTTAATTTCGTTTCAATTCGATTTGCATTTCTCGCATTCGCATTTAAAAATCCGATTCCTGCAGAGGCCAAACTTAAGTTGGTTCCGTTATTCGGACTCTGACTCCTAAATCCCCCGCTAAAGTTTCGAATATCTCCTCGGTTTAATACAACCTCTCCGATATTATTAACATCACCAATAACGTTGATGGTATACTTCGGACTGTAGTAGAATAACTTGGGTTGGAACAGATACAAGTTATCGGTTGGTGATTGACCAAATCCACCTGTAATATCTCCAAACCAAAAGGCATCCTTCCCTTTCTTTAATTTGATGTTCAAGGCCACACGATCTTGGTTATCTTGTACGCCTCTTAACTGACTTACATCAGCGAAGTTTCTTAGCACTTGGATTTTATCCACCGCATTAGATGGAATGTTTTTCGTTGCCAATTTCGAATCACCATCAAAGAAATCTTTGCCGTCCACCATGACTTTCTCGACCTTTTTTCCTTCTACTTCAATTTCTCCGGCATCATTGATTTCGACTCCGGGGAGTTTCTTGAGTACGTCCTCAAGTTTCCGTTCCGAACCATTTTTAAACGAATCGGCATTGTACACAATGGTATCACCTTTCACAGTTACAGGCATTTTAGATACAATACTGATTCCATCTAGCATATTATCCTCATACATCGTGTAGTTCTTCTTGACATCTGTAGTTCCTGTTTTTAGGAATTCACTGATCGTCTTAAAACCAACAAAACTAATTTTGATATTGTAGACCTTATTGCGTTGAAGATCTAATTTGTAATTTCCTTTTCCATCTGAAAAGCCAAACGAGCTAATCGTTTTTGCAACGGTATCAATCGCAATTACGTTTGCCATTTCGAGTGGCTCCCCGATAGAGTCTTTTACAACTCCTGTTAATTTAATCTGGGCACTACTAACCCCAGTCGCCAAAAAAATGGCAATTAAAATAATTTTTTTCATTGTGCTATTTTATTGAATGCTTAGAATCTTCTTCCACCACCACCGCGTCGCATGTTTTTGAATCGTTCTCTTAACTCTTCAGACTTCTGCTTAATGATTTTGTTATACTCATCTCTGGAAACTTTCTTCCCTTTGGATGGAACAGCTATCGATACAGATTCTTCAGGATTTATTGCGATTTCTGTACATAACATTGTGGTACGTCCTGCATTTAGTTCCAAGATTAATCCTGGTAAACCATAATAATCTGCCGGTCCTGTTTTTACCGGGATTTCTGGTGTAAACCAGGCTGTTACTGCCAATGTTCTGATATCGTCTTCTTTTTTAACTTGTGTTGAGTCTTTCTTTTCATCACCACCACGTCTTCCTCTTCTTCTAAAAATACTTCCGAAGTCTACGCTATTATCAACCTTAACAAGAGTCGCTTTGTAACAGGTATAATTCCCTATCTTTTTTGTTTCTGCACTCATTTGCCATTTCGGCTGATCCATCTTTTCCATAATTAAGAAACGCTTACTAAACTGCTCGATATCTTCGATCATTTGTCCTTCGTCGAAATTCTTGTAAAGAGATCCTTGTCCGTTGCTCATTCCCCAGCGCATACCTCCTCTGGATCCAGGTGAATCCAATTTCACATTTTCTTTCCATGCAGATTCCTTCTGATTAAAACTCAAGGTGTAGGTTTTTTCCAAGAAACTTTTGGCGCGCTCCATCCATTGTTTTTTCTGTTGCTCACTCATGTTTCCAAACCTGCTCATGTCGATTGTTGTCTTAGACATGTAGGTCGCTTTTCCCTCGAATTTCTTTTGAGAAACTACTATTGAAGACGTCAACAGCAGACAGAGGATGATTAGTTTTTTCATTGTGTTTGATTAAATTTTTGTAAAAATAATTCTATTCCTACCTGCTTAGACTTAAAAAATCCTTAAAAGTTTAATCAATCACGATAAAAATAAAATACAATTTATCCTCCTAGTTGGATTTTCATACCGCCTCCTTTTCTAGATTTGAAACGTTCCATCATCTCTTTGGTTTTTTCTCTGGAAATCTTTTCGTATGCTGCCTGCGTCACTACTTTCCCTTTTGATGGCTCTTCTAGAGAGAGCCTTTCGCCATTATTTAGTATCACTTCTGTGCAGACAATTAAGGATCTTCCATCATTGATTTCCAGAATTAAACCTGGAAGTCCTTGCCAGTTTGCTGGTCCATTCCCAACAGGAACCTGTGGCGTATACCAAGCCGTTGTGACAATAGTTTCCATTTTCTTTTCCTCTTTTGCCTCCCCATTGACAAAGCTCATCTTTACGTTTTCGACCTCGCGGGTAAATGTTGCTTTGTAGCAGATATAGTTCCCGATATTCTTGGTTTCTGCTGATAATTTCCAATTGTAATTTGTCAAAGTATCCTTGATTAAAAATCGTTTACTTAACAATTCTGTTTCGTTTACGTAGCGCTTTTCAGAAAGGTTTTTATACAATGTGCTTCCGACACCAGTGCCAAAAGACATGACCATTGCACCGCCAACTCTCGCCTTGGGATTCGGAGCCGCTAATTTTGCCTTCTCCTTGTAGGTAGACGTATTTTTATCGAAGATTAACTCGAATGTTCTTTGATTCATTTTTTGAATCTTCTTTTTGATTTCCTCCGCCATTTTATCATCCATTCCCGGATTTCCAGTTTTTACATTAAATGATGTTTTTCGGCTGGTTTTGTATATCGCTTTTCCAGAAAAGTTTTGTCCATAAATAGAAAAGGAAATCATTACCACTAGTGCAGATATTGCTATTCTCATGTTATATAGGTTTCGTTTTTTGTTTTTAATTAGCATGCATGTTCTTCGATGGTTGACCTAATGTATACTAAATCTTCAAAGGAACATTCAAAGAAAAGGAACTTTTTTATGGTTATCCTAAATACGATTCAAATTTAACAATGTTGCAAAAATCATAAAATTATATCCTACATCTAAATAGAGTTCTGCACGACTTCTTTTCATTAGCAGTGCATTTTAGAAAAATACCGTTGTATCAAAAATTGAATGTCTTGGTCATGATTTGTCATATTGATTTTACGACTGTAAGGATTGGTCAAAATTAAAAATTTAAAAAAGGAAGTAAGACCCGGAAAAATTGATTTGTTGGCAGCTATTTTTTCTAAATTTTAGTACTTTTACTGTCCTTTTAATTTTAAAGAAAAGAATCATATGCACGTTGCCATTGCAGGAAATATTGGTGCGGGTAAAACCACACTAACCCAATTACTAGCGAAACATTATAAATGGAAACCTCATTTTGAATCTGTTGAAGAAAACCCGTATTTGGATGACTTCTATTCAGAAATGGAGCGCTGGTCGTTTAATCTGCAGGTGTATTTCTTAAATAGTCGTTTTAGACAAATCTTAGAATTAAGAAGTACTGGCAAAAATATCATTCAGGATCGAACCATTTATGAAGATGCACACATTTTTGCACCGAACCTTCATGCCATGGGGTTGATGACCAATCGAGATTATCAGAATTATGCCTCTTTATTCGAATTGATGGAAAATCTGGTTTCTCCTCCTGATTTATTGATCTATCTACGTGCAGATATTTCTACCCTGGTATCTCAGATTCACAAACGCGGTCGCGAATACGAAAGCTCCATCAGTATTGACTACTTAAGCCGATTAAACGAGCGTTATGAAGCATGGATTACCAAGTACAAAAAAGGGAAGCTATTAGTGATTGATGTGGATAATTTAGACTTCGTAGACAATCAGGAAGACTTAGGATACATCATCGATCGAATTGATGCCCAAATTAATGGTTTATTCTAAAGCCTTTTTTTGCAACGTCTTACACCGTTTTTTAGCTCATCAGAACTAATGAAACAAAATTATTGTAAAGATTTTTTATCCTTTTTGTAACATTTATTTCCATTACTACGTATAATAACTGTAGGCAAAATTTTAAACCAAGAAAATTCATGAGACAACTTAAGATTACAAAACAGGTTACCAACAGAGAAACGGCTTCGTTAGATAAATACTTGCAAGAAATTGGTAAGGTTGATTTGATTACAGCAGATGAGGAAGTGGAGTTAGCACAGCGCATTAAAGCTGGTGACCAGAGAGCTTTAGAAAAATTAACTAAGGCGAACTTACGTTTTGTGGTTTCAGTAGCCAAGCAGTATCAGAATCAAGGGTTAACCTTACCAGATTTGATCAACGAAGGGAACTTAGGTTTGATTAAAGCGGCAAAGCGTTTTGATGAAACTCGTGGATTCAAATTCATTTCTTATGCTGTATGGTGGATTCGTCAATCAATTTTACAAGCCTTGGCTGAGCAATCTCGTATTGTACGTTTACCATTGAACAAAATTGGTTCGATTAACAAAATCAATAAAATGTATGCCTTCTTGGAGCAAGAAAATGAAAGACCTCCAAGTGCAGAAGAGATTGCGAAAAAGTTGGATATGACTGTGAACGATGTAAAAGAGTCCATGAAGAACTCTGGTCGTCACGTATCTATGGACGCACCGTTAATTGAAGGTGAAGATTCGAATTTATATGATGTATTAAATTCCGGTGAATCGCCAAATCCAGATAAAACCTTATTGCACGAATCATTACGAATCGAAATCAACAGAGCTTTAGAGACCTTAACACCAAGAGAGGCTGATGTTGTAAAATTATACTTCGGATTGGGAGAGCACCAACCGATGACTCTGGAAGAAATTGGAGAAACTTTTGATTTAACTCGTGAACGTGTTCGTCAGATTAAAGAAAAAGCAATCCGAAGATTGAAACATACCTCCAGAAGTAAAATTTTAATGACGTATTTAGGATAATTCACTACATACTTGCAACGGCAAGAGTAAAAAACTAAGGAAACTCTCGATGAAAATCGGGAGTTTTCTTTTTTGATCATCTCAAACACGAAATGTTGATTTTCTCATAGGTTTCTCCACATTTCCACTTTTCAGATTTTCCATTTTCCAAACGCTCGTTTCGTCGACGCGAAACGCTCCTTTTGGA
>JALQZD010000148.1 GCA_023258495.1 Polaribacter sp. | reverse complement strand
TTAGTGCTGACTGTGGAGCGGTTGACGGGAAACGATGAACGGAAAACGTTGGACGGTAAAGGGTTGAATATCCCTTGGTGCCCCATGTTGAAAAAACAAAAGCTTTCATTTGCCATGCAAATGAACAGCATTTTTTATGTTTTAAAAAACCTCCAAGCTTGTTTGGGATGATGTTAGGGTGATGATAAAAGGGATTAGATATCCCTGGCGGCACATCTTGAAAAAGCAAAATTGAATTTTGATGAAGATAGAGCGCGATATTGAAGGGATTGGATATCCCGGAGCGCCCCATCTTGAAATAACAAAAGCTTTCATTTGCCATGCAAATGAATCGCATTTTTTATGTTTGAGAAAAACCTCCAAGCTTGCTTGACGGTTTTTCTCAAACATAAAAAAGCCTTGCACTTCGTGCAAGACTTTTGTTCTTATCTGTGGGCGCGAAGGGATTCGAACCCCTGACCCCTTGGGTGTAAACCAAGTGCTCTGAACCAACTGAGCTACGCGCCCTCAATTGCGGATGCAAATATAAAATAGTTTTTCACTTACCACAAAAAATTATTCAAAATAATTTACGATTTCCCGATCTGATAATATTCAAATCCTTTTTCTTCCAAATTGAACGCATTGTACTGATTTCGCCCATCAAAGATAATCGGAGTTTTAAATTGTGATTTCAATTCATTAAAATCGGGTGAACGAAATTCTTTCCATTCGGTTAACAGGATTAGTGCATCTGCGTCTTTAATGACCTCATATTTTGAATCAGAATAGGATACCTCAGAAAGATCTTTCAAATAGAAGTCTTTAGCCTCATCCATGGCCTTGGGATCATAAGCTTTAATCTGCGCTCCACGATTTACCAGTTCATGAATCACATATATAGAAGGAGCCTCACGCATATCATCTGTTCCGGGTTTAAATGCCAAGCCCCAAACCGCAAACGTTTTGCCTTTTAGGTTTTCTCCGAATCGTTGTATCACCTTTTGAGCCAATACTTTTTTCTGACGGTTGTTCACATTTTCAACCGATTCAATCAGTTCTGCCTCATAATTGTGATCCTTTGCTATTTTCGCTAAGGCATTAACATCCTTCGGAAAACAAGAACCTCCATAACCTGCTCCCGGATAAATAAAACTGTATCCAATTCGTTTATCCGATCCGATTCCCAATCGTACCTTATTTACATCCGCTCCAACTCGTTCACAGATATTCGCCACCTCATTCATAAATGAAATTTTGGTTGCCAACATCGCATTCGCTGCATATTTCGTCATTTCTGCAGAGGGAATATCCATCGCTATAAAACGATCATAGGTTCTAAAAAATGGCGAATACAATTCTTTCATCTTGATTAAGGAGGCTTCTGATTTTGTGCCGATGACCACTCGATCAGGTTTCATAAAATCGTTAATTGCATCCCCCTCTTTTAGAAATTCGGGATTCGAAACGACATCAAAGGGTATTGAAACCTTTCGCTGATTCAATTCCTTTTGAATCGCTTTTTCAACTTGATTCGCCGTACCGACAGGCACAGTAGATTTATTGACTACAATCACTTCTTGATTGAGGTTTTTACCTATCTCTTTGGCAACAGCCAAAACATATTGTAAATCGGCACCACCATCCTCGCCCATGGGTGTACCCACAGCGATAAATATGATTTCTGAATTTTGAATTGCCTCACCTAAGTCGGTTGTAAATGATAAGTTTTGATTTTCGACATTTCGCTGAACCATTCGTTCTAATCCAGGTTCATAGAATGAAATCTTTCCTTGTTTTAAATCCTCAATTTTCTGAATATTCGAATCAACACAAGTCACTCGGTTCCCCATTTCGGCAAAACAAGCACCTGACACCAAACCTACATATCCGCTACCAACAATCGTAATATTCATAAATTGATATTAGTTAAACCACCTCAGCTACAACAAATGTACTACCTCCTATATAAATGACATCCTTTTTGGATGCATTTTTTAAAGCAGTCCTATATGCTTCGTTAACTGAAGCAAATACATCTCCCCTCAAATTGAAGGAATTCGCTTTGTCCTGGAGTAAGGAAGCTCCTAATCCCCTAGGAACATCAGGTTTGCAGAAATAATAGGTGGCCTCTTTCGGAAATAA